>NZ_JBIXJN010000011.1:0-243277 GCF_052871115.1 Rhizobium sp. LARHSG275
CACCGGCATCCGGATCGGTGTCGTTGGTCAGCACATTGCCGCTGGCAACCACGCCGCCCGAACCATTGGCAACCCCGCCCTTCTCCGTCGCATCCCCCGTATCGGCAACTGCCGTCGGCGTCGTGTTCGAGCTCGGCGTGGTAAACATCACATCGACCCAATAATTCGTCGACTGGTAGGTGCTTGTGGGGTACAGGCTGGCGCTCCCATAAGTGTACACGCCGTTGCCGCTGGCCGGCGCCGTGAGCGGGCCGCTCGTCACGTTCGAGGTGAAGTAGCTAGTGGTCGTGGAATAATGACCGCTACTCGTGTGATAAGACGCGGTGTAGGTTTGTCCAACGGTCAGCGATACCGGGCTGGTAAAATAGGCAGTCTGCCAGCCGCTGGCAGTCTCGTTCGTGAAGGTGAGGGTCGCAAGCTTCGTGCCGGTGCTCGACCATAAAGAACCCGTATGTGTACCCGTATCGAGGTCGCCCTTGTAGAAACGAATGCCGGTGATCGTGCCGGCCACGGAAGTCTGGAATTTGACGCCGAGTTCAACGGCTGAGGTATCGTTGGTGTTGACGACCGCTGGCGTCGCCGAACCGAAGAGAGAGGTGTAACTCGGCCCGCTGACGGTGACAGTGCGTCCCGCGGAGGGTGTTTCCAGATTGACGTTATCGTCGACTGCGCGTGACCGGATGGTGTATGTGCCCGCGGTCTGCGGCGACCAGGTATAAGTCCAGTTCTCATCGCCCGTCGCCGGATGCCAGCTCGCCCCGTTGTCGGTCGAGACTTCGACCGCGGCGATGACCCCGCCTCCCGTATCGGTAGCGGTGCCGGTAATCGTCACGGCGGATCCAACGGTCGCCGTGGCGGGTACCGTGATGACCGAGGTCGGTGCAGTATGGTCTGACGAAGCAGTCCCGGCAGTAAGCCCGGATTGCAATGTCCCCGGCTGAATGCCCATGTCGGCAAGCAGATTGACCATTGCCTGCTGCACGCGAGGATCGGTCGGAGTCGCCTGGTTGTCATGATTGTCGCTCAGGCCCCATGTCCAATAGACCGTACCGGCGCCGAACACCAGCGCACCGCTCGGCGCACGATAGAGCGTCAGATTGTGGGTCGCGGTCGCATCGCCGGTCGTATTTCCATAATCGAGCAAATAGGTGCTGACCGGAAGCGTCGTCGATGACAGCTTGACGAGACCAGCCGGATCGAAGCCATTATCGGACGCTTCGTCCCATTCGTAACCAAGATAGTTCTTGGTGAGCGTTGCCGTCTGGCCAGGCTGAAGATTGGCGACGCTCGTATTGCGCCAGAAGCGCAGATTGGCGTCGTCATATCCGACCGTGATCGCGCCGAGATTGCTGCCGACATCGTCGACCTTGAACAGCTGTCCGGTCAGTGAGTTTTCGGGGTTGCCGCCGCCGATAGCGGGTGGGCTGAAGCGTGGATCGCGGAAGGTGCCGGTCCATTCACTGGAAGGATCGATGCCGCTGTTGGCCCAGGTCTCCTTGTAGGTGATCAGGGTGCGATAGGGCGTGCCATCGGCGCTATACGCATTGCCCCAACGGGTACGCCAATAGACCTCGTTGCCGCTCCAGAACATGAGGTTGACGCCGGCATCGCGCGCGGCTTCCACATTGGTCCGCTGTTGACCGGACCAGTATTCGTCGTGCCCCGCATCGATATAGGTCTTGTGATTGAGCAACAGGCTGCCATAGCGGTCGGCGTCGACACCCGACATGTAGGAAACATCATAGCCGTTCTGTTCCAGCCAGGAGATGCCTGCATATTCGGCGCCGAACAGATAGTCCTGTGGGCCGGCATAGGTGCCGACCCCGCCGCGGGTCGCGATCGGTCTGTTGTAACTGACCGCATAGGCGCGACCGGCACCCTGCCCCGTCGCCGGGCCGTTGCCGCCATAGAGGTTTGCGCCACCCCAGCCGTTGTAAGCCTGCCAGGTCTCGTCTGCCGTCTGGAAAACGATGTCGCTATGGCTGGTGTCGTCGCGCACGATGAAGGGGATATGGTTTTCGCCGGAAGTGCCATCCTGGCGCACGAGCTTGGCGATATAGACGCCTGAGACGGCATCATCGGGTACGGTCCACGATGCGGAGACGGCCCAGTTGCCGGCATCGACCGTGCCGGTCGTGGCATTACGCAGCGGACTGGGCTGCGTCTGCAACCCAGTATGCTGCATGGTCGCGACCTTGCGGGCGCCCATGCCGCCATAATAGCCGAGCCGATAGATGTCGATCCGGTAGTTGGTGGAATTCGTGTTTATCTTGAAGCTGACCGTCTTGCCGTTGTCGACGCTGATGTCGGTCGCAAACCCTTCGATGTTGGTGCTGCCCGCACCGTCGATACCCCACTCGCTCTCCGGATTGCCCTGCTTCTGGTTTTCCAGCACGATCGCGTTGCTGGCCGTCACCGCGGCCGCCGCCAGATTTTGCGTTGTCAGCGAGCGCTGCGCGGAAGGTTGAGGCGGCGTCGTCACCGAGCCGGAAAGGATGCCGACACCCTTCGTGGTGGTGCCCTTTCCGGTCTCTCCGCCACCGGGCAACGATCCGTTCAAGATCGTCGAATCCGTCCACGTTGCGGTCCCGCGCCAGCCCGAGAGCGGGGACAAGTTCCGATCGAGAAGCGGATCGCTGACCGAGGCGCCGATGGCCTTCTTGATCGTCGCCACGTAGTCCGGCCCTTCGGTCAGCCTGGTTCCCGGCAACTGGCCATCTTGCTGAAGCAAGGCGCCACCATGGGCCCAATCGAGAATCCGCGTGGGGGACGTATAGTAGCCGCACCCGCACACACCAAAGGGCATGCCAAACGCCAGCGCATTTGCCCCAGCATGCTGCCCGGTCGACTGCGCCGACGGCGTCGACTCGAGAATGACGACCTTGCCGGAGTGCGCACGCTCGCCCGTCACCGCAGCAGAACTTTGCCCCGAACCTGTTGGTGCAGGGCTTTGCGGAATATACGGAGCCAAAGGATCATCGCCTATGAGGCTCATTCCAGCGTAGGTGCGATAAAGAGATGATTGGGCCCCGAATGCAACTCCGTTCGCGTTCCGCCCGAAACCTGCAAAACTAGGCGTGTGGGCGGGCAACACAGACGCGGCAGTATCACCGCTTCGCACGCCCATCTCGCGATTTGTTGCGACAGCGTCGGGCAAGGGCGGCGATTCGCGGGTGATATTGGCCCGACCGTCCGGGTCGTCGATCACGTTCACTCTATGTTGCGAGTCATGCTCGTTGAGCGCCGCGTTGTTGTGGGAATTGTCGACAAGGCTACCATTTTTGTTGCCATCCGCAGTTTGCACGGATGCCGCAAGTTGAGCACTGTCCTCGTGCCTTTCGGCAGGCTTGCGCGGCTTTCCCTTGCCGCCGACGGTCAGCCATGCGGGAATCAACGAATCAACCAGGAGTGAGCGCGAGGTCCACCGACGAGCGTTGCGATACATGGCAGGCACCTCCCGCGAGATTATCAAGATCGAATCTATGAGGACCGCTCGATAGGCGGCCCTGAAGTGTAGTCGAAAAATGAGAGAGTATATGCTACGCCTTTCGCTCTACAGGCGGCATCCTTTGGGCAACCGGCCGTGTTTGCGCTCACGTGATCGATGAAACACGCGAAGATTTGCCGCTTGCTGTGCAAGGCTTGAAGCCGCATAGTCCGTTGAGATGGCGGCGTCTTCGGTCGTCAATATCTGGCACGAGAACGCCCTTGTGCCGCACCGCTGGCGCTGCTTCGAGTTGTCGAACGGAAGGCGGCGACGCCGGTCAATATCGTCGTTCGGCAAAATTGGCGATGCGAGCCTAAAGGCTCTGCCGCGGGGGATTGCGGTACTTCGAGGCTAGCGCGCCCGAGGCGATGCCTCTGTGTCGCGCCGAAGATATGTGTTTCTGCTCGATTTAGGCTTAAGCATCCTCCCCACCTCATCAATTGTGATTAGGCAAAGTAAACGACCTCCACCTTCCTCAAGGCTTCTCCAGACTGCACACTAGCGATCTGGTTTCGGGCTTGGCGTCCGGCGTTCGAACAGCGCCTAAGGCATTGGACCAGCGTCCGTTGAAGGATGTTTGAAGGCGAGACATGTAATGAATCTATCGCATCGTGCCCCTCACCCGTACTTTCGCGCCACGCTTGCCATCAGCGCACTCGTCTTTCTTGCCGGAGCCGTGTCGCCGGCTCTTGCCGATAGCGCCCCTTTGGCTCCGCAAACGAAAATCCGCCTGACGGTCGTCCAATGGATGCCGTCCAAGGGCCAGTTTGAGCGATGGGATGCGATTGGCGGCGAATATACGGTTTCAGATGCAGGTGAAGTCTCCCTGCCCTTTCTGGGGCCGCAGCCGGTTGGACTGGACAATACGAGCCTCACCAACGAGATTGCCAAGCGCCTTCAGGCAAAGATGGGTTTGGCCCAGGCACCTGCTGTGACGATCGACGTTCTCGACTATCCGTCCATTTACGTCGTCGGAGACGTGACAGCGCCCGGACAATATAAATTTCACTCCGGCCTCAGCGTCCTGCAATCCCTGGCCATGAGCGGCGGCCCGTTGCGGGCTGCGGCACAGCAGCAATCGGAGACGATCAAGCTTGCCGGCGACCTGCGAGAAATCGACCATTCGCTGCTACGCAGTTCGGCAAAGCTCGCGCGGCTGCAAGCGGAGATGGCCGGCTCGAAGGAGATCGTCTTCGATCAGCCGCCCGCTACCGATCAGCAATATGCCGAGAGTATCTACCAGGAGGAGCGGGTCATTTTTCAGGCGCGTGCAAACGCGCTGGACAAGCAGTCGGTGGCCCTCGTCGAATTGCGCAATCTCTTGACGGCAGAAATCGACACGCTGGAAGAAAAGCTAAAAGGCTCGGATGACAATATCCAATCGGTCGAAGAGCAACTGACGAGCGTGAAGACGCTGGTCCAGAAGGGCCTCACGATCACCTCACGCCAGATGGATCTGGAACGATTGCTCACCACCTATCGCTCCGACCGGCTCGACCTGGTCACCGCCATCATGCGGGGCCGCCAGGCGATCAACGAGACGACGCGAAATCTCGAGGGACTTTCCGACACTCGCCGCAGCGAGGTGGCTTCAGAGGTGCAGGCGGAAAAGGCCACTCTCGATCAGCTCAAGTTGAAGCGCGACACCACGCAACAACTGCTTCTCGAAGAACTGTCGAACGGCGCTAGGGCGAATAACCGTGGTGAGGACCTGCCGCTGACGTTCATTGTGAGCCGGCGGGACAAGGGACAGGTCAATCAATTCCAGGCCGCCGAAACGACCGAGTTGGTGCCGGGCGACGTGGTCAGGGTAACGCGGGCTCGCAGCGCCGATGCGCTGTCCGAGGACGCCGCTGCGCTGCCTGTTCAGACAGAGGCGCATGTCAGTCAGGTAAGCCGGTGATCCGCAAAATGCATGTGCTGCAATCGAGCCCGCGGCGGGAGATTGAACGCTGGCCCGGGATAAACGGCCAGGGTTTCCGATGACTTTGAGGATGACCCCACCCAGCAGTTCGACCTACACCCAGATCCTCAAATCGACGATGTTGATGGGCGGGTCTTCGCTCGTCAACGTCGCACTCAGCATTGTCAGAAACAAAGCCATGGCTGTTCTGCTTGGGCCGGAAGGCGTGGGGCTGATGGGCCTTTACGGGTCGATCCTCGATATCGCGCAGGCGATTGCCGGGCTTGGTGTGGGCAGCAGTGGCGTGCGCCAGATTGCCGAAGCTGCTGGCACCGAGGACGCAGAAACGATCGCACGATCAGCAACAGTGCTGCGACGCATATCGGTGGTGCTCGGGTTGTTTGGTGCGCTCCTTCTCGCCGCGTTGGCATTCCCGGTCTCAAATTTCACTTTCGGCGGCTACCAGCATGCCGGTGCCATTGCATTGCTGTCGCTGGCAATCTTCTTTCGACTGGTCTCTGCAGGGCAGACTGCATTGATCCAGGGCCTGCGCGGCATTGCCGATCTTGCCCGTATCAACGTGCTTGCCGGGCTTATCGGCACGGCTGTCAGCATCCCGCTGATCTATCTGTTCGGCCTGCAGGCGATCGCACCGTCCCTCGTGGTGATTGCGGCTGCTTCAATCCTTCCGACCTGGTGGTACAGCCGGCGGATCTGCCCGCATCCCTCGCCAATGCCCACGCGCCAGTTCGGTCGGGAAGTGTCGGCACTGCTCAGGCTCGGCTTCGTCTTCATGGCAAGCGGGCTTCTGACCTTCGGCGCAGCTTATGCCATCCGCCTCATCGTGCTGAAGGAGGGCGGCGTCATGGCGGCTGGATTATACCAGGCGGCCTGGGGCCTTGGCGGTCTCTATGCCAGCTTCATCCTGCAGGCGATGGGGACGGATTTTTATCCGCGCCTGACTGCGGCAGCCGAGAACAATGCCGAATGCAATCGGCTGGTCAATGAACAGGCGGAAATCAGCATGCTGCTCGCTGGCCCCGGCCTGCTCGGCACCTTGACGCTTGCGCCGCTGATGATGAGCCTGTTCTATTCGGCGGAATTTCAAGGGGCAGTCGATCTTCTGCGCTGGATCTGCCTTGGAATGATGCTGCGGATTATTTCCTGGCCGATGGGTTTCATCGTCGTGGCGAAGCGTACCCAGGCGATTTTCTTCTGGACGGAGGTTGCGGCGGCAATCGTGCACGTGGGGCTTGCCTGGCTCTTCGTATCGCTGCTCGGTACGCAAGGAGCCGGCATGGCGTTTTTTGGCCTCTATGTCTGGCACAGCATCCTGATCTATGTGATCGTGCGGAAGCTGACCGGTTTTCGCTGGTCCGCCGCCAATCGCAGACACGCGCTGCTTTTCTTGCCCGCATCGGGACTGGTATTCCTGATGTTCTCGATTTTGCCGCTATGGCCGGCGACGGTGATTGGCTTCGTCGCCGTCGCTCTCTGCGGGCTCTATTCGCTGCGCATGCTGATCGACCTGCTTCCGCCAGACTCCGTGCCAGCAACCATCCGCGGATGGATCACCAAATCAGCATAACGAAACAATGCGCGCATCCCGCGATACGCGCATTGTTTTGCTATGCAAATTGCTACGTCAGGCAAATGCGGGTTCAGGCGACAGCTTCATCCATGGCACGTTGCACGCTGGCGGCTCCGACGGTCGCTTCCGCAAGGGCTGCGCGAAGGGCCTCCACGACCCGGTCCAGGTCAGACACGGTCATCTGGGCATAAAGCGGCAGGATTATCGTTTGCTGCTGCGCAGATACGCTTCGCATCAGGCTCGTGGCAGCGCGGTGGGAGCTCTCACCAGAATAGGCTTTCTCCAGATGAATGTTCATCACCCCGCGCCTGGTCGAGATCCCCTGATCGAGCAGGGCCTGCATGACGGCCCGCTGGTCGATCGTATCGGACAATCTCACACAGAAGCTCTGCCAGTTGCTGCGGGCCCAGCGCGGCTCAGCCGGCAGAGAAAGCCCGGCAATCGTCGACAGACGTTCGCAATATTGCTCGGCAAGCAGCCGGCGCTGGGCAACCAACTCCGGCAGCCGCCGCAACTGCTCGCGTCCGACGGCCGCCTGAAGATCGGTCATCCGGTAATTGTAACCCAACTCGTCATAGTCTTCGAAGATGACCTGTTTCGAGCCGTGACGAACGGCATCGGTGACGCTCATGCCATGCTGGCGCCAAAGCCGGAATTTCCGATCATATTCGGGATTGGCCGTCGTCAACATGCCGCCATCGCCTGTCGTGACGACCTTCCTGGGGTGGAAGGAGAAGCAGGCAATATCGCCATGCGCTTTGCCGATCTTTTCCCAACGGCCGTCCCAGAGGATTTCGCTTCCCGTCGCACAGGCTGCATCCTCGATGACCGGTATCTGGTGGCGCTTGCCGATCTCAACGATGGCGCGGAGATCGCAAGGCATGCCGAGTTGATGCACGCAAAGAATTGCCTTGGTGCGAGGCGTGATTGCCCTTTCGATCAGACTGGCTTCGATGTTGTAACCATCTTCTTCAATATCGACGAAAACAGGCACCGCATCGCAGTAGCGAACCGCGTTTGCGGTCGCGATGAAAGAATGGCTGACCGTGACGACTTCATCACCGGCGGATATGCCGACCGCCTTCAGGGCCAGATGCAACGCGGTCGTGCAATTGGACATGGCGCAAGCATGCGCGGCGCCCACAAAGGCGGCGAATTCACGCTCGAAAGCCGCGACTTCCGGCCCTTGCGTCACCCATCCCGACAGAATAACGCGGCGCGCAGCCTCCGCCTCCTCCTCCCCAAGGACGGGTTTGGCGACCGGAATTGTGGATTGAGATGAGCTCATGCAGCCGCCCCCCCTGCCTTGGTCTGCATTTGCCACCAGGCGACGAGATCACGAAGCCCTTGCTCCATGGAGATCTCCGCCTTGAAGCCGAGGAGCCGTTCGGCCTTGCTGATATCGGCAAGGCGACGGGTCACACCGTTGACCGTGCGGGCCTCTTTGTGCTGCGGTTCGAGTGAGGAACCCATAATGTCGCTCAGCATCTTCGCGAGTTCCAGCAGGCTTATTTCCTTGCCGCTCGCGACGTTGAACACTTCGTCCGTGACATCGCTTTTGGCCGCCAGAATGTTTGCGCGGGCGATGTCGCGTGCATCGACGAAGTCCATCGTCTGGCTACCGTCCCCATAGATGAGGGGCGGCATCCCGGCCATCAGGCGTTCCATCCAACGGATCAGAACTTCCGTATAGGCACCGTAAACGTCCATGCGCGGCCCATAGACGTTGAAATAACGCAGCGCGACGTAGCGCAGGCCGTACATCTCCGCAAAGCTACGCATCAGCCCCTCGTTGAATGTTTTCGCCGCGCCGTAGATCGTCCGGTTATTGTACGGATGATGCTCTTCGGTCGTTGGAAAATTCTCGGCAAGCCCCAGAACGGAGGCGGAAGAGGCAGCAACGACCTTCGATACGCCCGCCGTGACGGCGGCTTCGAGAACGTTGAACGTGCCCTCCGCAAGGACATCGAAAGCCAGCCGTGGCTCTTCGGCGCATTGCGTGATGCGGATCGCGGCCTGATGAAAGACGATGTCGACGCCTTCGAAGACTTTTGCCAGAAGCGCTCTGTCGCGGATATCTCCGTCGATGATCTTTAGAGGCGCGCTTGATATCGCCGAGCTGAGATTGTCCCGGCGCCCGCGCACGAAATTGTCGAGGACAATGATCTCGCGAGGTTTTTCCAATGCGACAAGATCGGCAATATGCGAGCCGATCAGACCGGCACCGCCGGTAATGAGCACCCGTTTGTCTCTCATGATCTTCCCTCACGCGACATGTTCGTCATCGGATCATTATCCGAACGCCAACGTATGAATTTCGCAGGGACACCTGCGGCGACCGAGAACGGCTCGACATCGGAAACGACAACTGCCCCCGCTCCAACGATCGCCCCCTTCCCGATGGTCACGCCGGGAAGAATGGTCGCATTCGTTCCGATATCGGCCTCTGCACAGATTCGTACCGGCTTGATTTCAAGATCCGTGCGAATGATCGGCACATCCAAGGGCAGTGCCGTGTGGGCCGAGCCAAGCAGCTTGGCGCCGGGTCCCCACCCGACAGAATCCTCGATCACCAGATCGCGAGCGTCGAAATAGGCCATTGGCCCGATCCAGACATTATCGCCGATCTTGCATCGGCCGTCGAAGCGACCCTGGATATAGGCCTGAGCCCCGATGAACACCCCATTGCCGATGTCGAACGTCTCGGGATGTTTGAAACCGGCACCGCCTGCAACCTGCAATCCTGTGCCACAACTCCGCGTGATGGCTTGCCAGATGGCTTTTCGCATCAGAGTATCGATGACACCGTCACCGGTCGCGAAACGACCGTAGAGCTCGATCAGGCCAGCGCGCCCGTATGACTGCCTGAGTTCTTCAGCCAGCCCGGCCTGGTAGGCAGGGTCCGCCGGCCTTTCATGACGGCCATGGACCGCTTGCACGATCCGGGCCTCGCCCGCACGATTAGCTGACATAGGTGTTCTCCAGCGCGGCGGCCACCTGGTCGACGTGCCACGCCGGCATCTCGGGATAGATCGGCAGCGAGAGGACCTCCCTTGCGGCAGCTTCCGATATTGGGAAATCGCCGGCCTTGTAACCAAGGTCGGCATGGGCCTTCTGCAGATGAACTGGGATCGGATAGTGCAGCCCGGACTGAATGCCCTCTTCGCTCAGTGCGCGCTGAAGCTGGTCGCGATCGCGGCTTCTGACGGCATAGACGTGATAGACGTGGCGGCGGTCGGCGATTTCGACAGGCGTCCTGAGATTCGCCGAACCGCCAAGCAGCAACGAGTAGCGGCGTCCATGGGCGCGCCGCGCTTCGGTCCAGGCTTCGAGATGCCGGAGCTTGATGCGCAGGATCGCACCCTGAATGGCATCCATGCGGTAGTTGAAGCCCTTCAGCAGATGGTGATAGCGCTGTTCCTGACCCCAGTCGCGCAGCATGCGCATCGTCTTGGCCTGATCGTCGCTGTTCGTGACCACGATACCCCCCTCGCCGCAGGCGCCGAGATTTTTGCCGGGGTAGAAGCTGAAGCAGCCGGATGTGCCGATGCTGCCGGCGCGCGCGCCTTTGTATTGCGCTCCGTGCGCCTGGCAGGCGTCCTCGATGACCGGTATCCTGTGGTGGTCAGCAATCGCTTTGATCGCGTCCATATCGGCCATCTGACCGTAGAGATGGACGGGAACAATGGCCTTGGTTCGCGGTGTAATCTTTGCCTCGAGCTGAGCCGGATCCATCGTGAGCGTCACGGGCTCGACATCGACGAATACCGGTCGTGCACCTGCGTAGCAGATCGCCGATACGGTCGCGACGAAGGTAAATGGCACGGTGATGACTTCATCGCCGGGGCCGACGCCTGCCGCGAGAAGCGACAGATGCAGGGCACTCGTCCCGGTGTTGACGGCTATCGCATGTTTGACGTTGCAATAGTCCGCGAATTCCTGCTCGAGGCGAGCGACTTCCTCGCCGAGTATGTATTGCCCCGAGGAGAGCACGCCAAGCACGGCGGCGTCGATTTCGCTCTTGATGGATTGATATTGTGCCTTGAGGTCCAGGAACGGGATCATGCAATGCGCCTCGCCTCTTCGAGCTCGATGATACGACCGCGCTGGGCGAGCGATCGGCTTGCGGCTTCAAGGATGCGAACGACCCGCAGCCCGGCTTGGCCATCCGTAATCGGCCGCAAGTTTTGCTCGATGCAATCGACGAACTGATCCAGTTCGCGTTTCAACGCCTCGGTCATATCGAGCTTGGGCGCCCACATGTCGCCGCTGCGGTAGCCCACCAGCATCTGATGCACCTTCTCGCCGTAGGCTTGAGAATTGGGGTTCATCGTGATGCCCTTGTCGTAGACCTTGATCTTTTCGCTGGGCTCCAGATCGTCATAGACGATCATCTTGTTGCTGCCGCCGATCAGCGTTCGGCGCACCTTGACCGGCGCCAGCCAATTGACGTGGATGTGGGCAATGAGCTTGCTCTCGAAGAAGAGCGTCAGATAGGCGATGTTCTCCGGCTCGCCGAGTACATGGCTCATGCCCGTCGCAGAAACAGCCACCGGCCTTTCCTGCAGGACATGGTCCAGGATGGAGAGGTCGTGCACGGCGAGATCCCAAATGACGCTGACATCGTGCTGGAAGAGCCCCAGATTGACCCGCACAGAGTCGTAATAATACATGTCGCCCAGGCCGCTTTCGACCAGTTCGCGCATCTTGCGGACGGCGCCGGTATGGACGAACGTATGATCCACGGCCAGCACGAGGCGTCGGCGCGCGGCTTCCTCGACCATCCGCGCGGCCTCCTCCGTCGTCGATGCCATCGGCTTTTCGACGAAGACATGCTTTCCGGCCATCATCGCCTGCATTGCGAGCTTGAAATGGGCCGAGACCGGCGTTGCGATGGCGATTGCATCTACTCTAGGATCGCGCAGGACTTCCTCGAATTTGTCGGTGATCGTTACCGCGGGATACCGGCTTTTAACAGCCGCCAACCGTTCGACATTCAGATCACAAACTGAAACGAGGTGCGCGCCGGCCGCTTCCGAGATGTTGCGAACCAGATTCGGACCCCAATACCCATACCCGACAACAGCGATTCCGATCATTTCATTCCTCCCAACGCATACATGTCGACTGGCCCGTCATTGACGCGACCGATCACCCTGGCTGGAACGCCCGCGACAATGGCGCCATCAGGCACGTCCTTTGTTACGACCGCTCCGGCGCCGACCTGGGCAGCCTCTCCGATGGTCACGCCAGGCAGAATGGTGGCGTTGCTGCCGATCGATGCGTGGCGCTTGACCAGTGTAGGGATGAGGATCCAGTCGGCTTCCGTCTGCAGGCTGCCATCCGGATTGACGGCGCGCGGGTACGTGTCGTTCGTAAACATGACCCCGTGGCCTATGAACACGCCATCTTCCAGCGTCACGCCCTCGCAGAGGAAGGAATGGCTGGAGATTTTACAGTCTTTTCCGACGATGACGTTCTTCTGAATCTCGACGAAGGTGCCGATGCGGGTTCCTGCTCCGATCGTGCAGCCGTAGAGATTCACAAGATCTCGATGGTGAATGACGCTGCCGTCACCCAGCTCGACGTTTGATGCAATCATCCCTGCAAACCCCTACTCATAACAGCCCGATTTTCAGTTAAACAAAGGTCGATTGCGTCCAAGGTTATCCAGGACAAATACTTCTCTCCGTTCCAAAGAGAATTGTTTTCTTCATCTGAGTAAAGAAACAAATCGTTTAAGCTTATCCGCCGAAAGGCGTATCTACTTATGACGACTTACGTCCTGGTTTATCGCCCTGTCCAACATTGGTGGCGGGGTACCTCTCGCACTCGTCGGCTGGCCTACGCCGGAGACAGCGATTGTTTCCATGCATTTAGGGGTTCATTGCCAAACGGCGGCGTAACAAGCGAGACTATCCCGCAATCGGCCCAGTAAGACCTAAGTCTATACTCAGGCTTATCTTCAATTTCTTATCCAATTATAGAAGTTGTGTAGTACTTAACCTATATTAGCTACTGCAACGCCCGTCGAATTGTGGTAATCGATTCCTACTTTAGAGTTTCATAAACCCCCGTATTGAGAGGGGTTGGTACTCGGGCCGTAGTGGCGTAACGTGTTAGAGGGAGGGTGAAGCTGTGAATTCAGCACTTATACCGAATCTAGACCGCAGGCAGGAAAACATCTCTCTTCCCCTTAAGATAGAAAATAACGCGCACCTGTCGGCAAGGCACACGCATTCGCTTGTCATTCTCGATAATCGTGAACTTGATAGGCAATGCTTGGCGCAATGCATGGCTGCTGAAAAGGCGGATTTGGAGATTCTGGCATTTGGATCAATTGAGGAGTGGAAGCAGAAGCGCGACGAACATCCTCCGCTTTCGGCAATCCTCTTGAACGTCGGCGGCAAAAAGATCGATGAACCGGCCGTTTCGGAGCAAATCCGCAAGCTTGCGTCAGAATTTACATCGACGCCACTCATCGTATTGGCTGATAGCGACGATTTCGGCCAAATCGTCAGAGCGCTTGAGTACGGAGCCAAAGGGTTCATACCCGCCTCAGTCAGCGTCAGTGTCTGTATGGAGCTGATCGCGCTGTCAGTGGCAGGAGGAATTTTTGTGCCTGCAAGCGCCCTGTTCGCCATGCGTCACTTGCTGGACTCGAGCAATTCGACCGCCCGCCCGCTCTCCGGCATATTCACGGATCGTCAGGTCGAAGTCGTGGAGGCGCTCCGACGCGGAAAGGCGAACAAAATTATCGCTTATGAGCTCAATCTGCGAGAAAGCACGGTAAAGGTGCATGTTCGCAATATCATGAAGAAGGTCAAAGCGACGAATAGGACGGAAGTCGTGTTCAAGCTCAACGACCTGTTCCAGACCAGTATTCCGGCATGAGCGTGAGTAAGGTGTTGTACTGATCGTTGTTGGGGTAAATCTTTTCGTATCTTGTAACCATGTCTTGCTCAAATCACCCGGTGGCGCGAATGCGTCACCGGGTCTTTTGATACCGGGGCCCCTCCATCGCGTCCCCCGCGATCTTGGCGCGATCTTGGCATGAGTAGCGATCGAGCGCTCAACCACCCGACTGTCGTTTGCGTACTTGCGGATGAACTAACCTGGGTCGGACCTACCTATTCATCCTGCAACTCGTCGCCCGATAGAATTCAAGGCGCACCAGTACTTTGGGCCGATTGTTTGCTTGCAGACCAACTTGATCCAGGGCAATGAATTTCGCACTTCGGGAGAAACCTCGAGAGCAAAACGCTGAATAGCCGCGGCTGTGGGAACATCGAAATTATTAAATGCCATGCCCGCCAGCCGAAGCGCCTCTTTGCCGAGATCCCTGGTAAGAAAACGTCTTAATTTCTCATCTTTCCTGAGGCTTTCAGCGCCTTGGCGAAATAGAATATCGAAAGCCTGTTTTCGTTGCCGGAGGTCGGGAAGGATACTTTGCCCATAGTATTGTAGCGACATGTTCGAAGCATGTCTGCGGTATACTGCCTGGTCTTCGTTGATGTAGCCCACTCCGGCATGTGATGCGAGCCGCAGCCACATCTCCATATCGCCGGCATGCGGCAGTTCCATATGATAGCCGCCGACCTGTTTTTGCAGTGTCGTTCTCACGACGGCCGTCGGTGTCGGAACCAGGTTGTTTGCTCCACTCAACCGTATGAATTGCGGACCGGACAAGACCTGCATAGGAGGCACACAATTGTCGCCGAGAGGATCGACGCGCTTACTGACGCCACCCGGTTCAGCTATGAGCGCGTTCCCGAACGTAAACCCCACATGCGGATGATTGCGCATCAGCTCGGAAGCGCGCCCCAGCGCGCCAGGCAAGAGATAATCATCCGCAGAGAGAAGCAGGAATAGGTCGCCGCCCGCCCACTCGATTCCCCCATTATAGGTGGCGATGTGGCCCTTGTTTGCCGCGTGCCGCCGATAGGTGACCCGTTTGTCCCTGGAGGCCAGGGCCATTCCGACTTCCGGCGTATTGTCTGGCGAGCAGTCATCCAGAATAAGCACGCGCACATCGACGCCTGCTTGTGAAAGAACACTAACGACGCATTCCTCAAGGAAATGAGCGTAGTTGTAGCAGGGAATGACGACATCAACGCGTTGCAACCTTGTTCCTCCGCAGGCAATCGTTTCGTTCGGAGCATTTCATGGAACCCGAACTCGGCTTCGTTTCGCTCTTAAGCGTTCTTCGCTCCGCGATTCACTGGCGCGGCGTCGATGCATGCGCATGCATAGCCGATTTCGCGCAGGACCATGCCGCTCTCAACAAGGCGGATCTGGCAAGCAGCCGCGAGCCTGCACGCTTCAGGCCACTCTGAACGCGCCCCCAACGGGTAAGCGCAAAACGGGTCCGGGACCGAAACGTATCGTAAAAGGCGACGTTCGGGCTCACGCTTCCTGATTTCCAGGGCTTCACGTTGGTCACGAAATGAACGATCGCGAGCTTCTGGTCGAGCGCGATGCGGGCGATCGCCTGCGTTGGTTCGAACTGAAAATTCCAGGCACGGTCCAGGATCTTCCACTTTCCGTCGCAGGCAAAGTTAAGAGCGTCCTGATCCGAATATTCCGTCGTCGGAAAGCGGTCGAGATAGTCCAGAGATCGTTCCGATACTCGCTCGTTTCGCCATTTTTCAAGGTCGATAAGAAGAATGCCGGCGTTGAAATAACGTTCGACCCGAGGGCCGCCGGTTGCACCTGGTCCGTTGCGCACGACATTGTCCAGCCAGTAATCCGGCACGGCGCCGATCACTGCCTCGCCGAGATCGATATTCCACAGCTGTTCAAGCGCGGTCAGGACCAGAATGTCGCCATCCAGATACAGAGCCCGATTGCAGGTCTGCGGAAGGAACTGCGGCAAAAGGAGTCTCGCGAAGGTCATCCTCGAAACGCCGGGGCGAGTGGAAAATCCGCTTGCGAAGGACAATGTGGCGATGGGATGCCACTGGATGACTGCAGAATTTGCGGGCAGAGAATCAAAGATCAGTCGCTTTGTTTCTTCGCCTATTCCCTCGTGAACGACATGGATGTTCAAGGGCCATGCGCTTCGGTTATTCTCGGCGACCGATCTAAGAGCGGTCGCCAAGGGAACGGCGTAGGCCGCATCGACCGCAAAGACGATAGGCCCCAACCGCTGTGTTGCACCCGCAAGGGCGGCTCCTGTTCGTATGCTATGCACATTCATGTTTCCCGGCACCATCCCATCGAAAGACATCAGCTTCGACTTGCAATGATCGACGTTGCAGTTCACGGCCCGATTGATACGGCTTCCTGAACGGGAAGGCCGACGGCCGGGCTAGGCAGATAGGTGTAGGCCGTTCGCGAGGACTGGACACCAAGCGTGCTCTTGACTCCGCCAGAAAGCTTCCACTCGAAATACGCGATCGTTTTCTCGAGCCCCTGTCGCAGGTTCACTGTCGGCTGCCAGCCCAGGTCCTGCTTCGCGCGGCTGATGTCGGGCTTGCGCTGCGTCGGATCGTCAATCGGCAGAGGCTTGTAAACGATGCTTGATTTCGATCCCGTCATCTCGATGACCATTTCGGCCAGTTCCCGGACCTGGAATTCTCCCGGGTTACCGAGATTGATCGGACCCGTAACGCCAGCCGGCGCCCCCATCAGGCGGATGAAGCCCTCAATCAGATCGTCTACATAGCAGAAGGAGCGCGTTTGGGTGCCGTTGCCGAAGATGGTGATCGGCTCGTTTTGAAGCGCCTGAACGATGAAATTGGAGACGACGCGGCCGTCATTGGTCTGCATGCGCGGCCCGTAAGTATTGAAGATGCGGGCTACGCGGATTTCCACGCCATATTGACGATGGTAATCGAAGAACAATGTTTCGGCACACCGCTTGCCTTCGTCATAACATGCCCGCGGCCCTATGGGATTGACGCTGCCTCGATATTCCTCGGGCTGAGGGTGGACTGCCGGATCGCCATAAACTTCGCTCGTGGATGCCTGGAAGATCTTCGCCCTGGTGCGTTTTGCCAAGCCGAGCATATTGATGGCCCCGTGCACATTGGTCTTCACGGTCTGTACGGGGTCGTGCTGATAGTGGACCGGAGACGCCGGACAGGCGAGGTTGTAGATCTCGTCGACCTCCACATAGAGCGGGAAGGTAATGTCATGGCGGAGCACCTCAAAGCGAGGATCGTCAAGAAGATGCAGCACATTGTCGCGCGAACCGGTGTAGTAATTGTCCACGCAGAGGACGTCATTGCCCTCTCGCAAAAGCCTTTCGCATAGGAATGATCCTAGAAAGCCGGTACCGCCGGTTACCATAATTCGCTTTTGTCCGTGCATTGGTGTGCTCCGTTGTTGACGGTTGCCTCGCGAAAGCGAGGATGGTCAGTAGGCTCCCCTGCGCTTGAAGACCGCAGGGATTGTGCTGAGGAGAATCTGGCAGTCAAACCACAGCGACCGGTTGTCGATGTAGAACTCGTCGAGTTGCTGCTGCAGCTCGATATCCGCATTGCTTCGTTCGGATATTTGCCAAAGGCCCGTGAGCCCCGGCGTGACGGAACGGCGCTTGTTTCGAAATTCGCCGTCCATAGCCAGGAGGTGATATTCCGGGAACGGACGCGGCCCGACGATGGCCATCTGGCCGGCAATGATGTTTGCCAATTGCGGGAGCTCGTCGATGCTCGAAGAGCGCAGCATATGTCCTATAACCGGAAGGATGCGCGGATCGTCCTTGAGCTTGAAGTGGCTCAACCACTCGGCGCGCATCGTAGGATTGTCTCGGAACAGTGCTTCAAGGCGCTGTTCTGCATCTTGGTACATCGTCCTCAATTTCAGGACGTGCACCGGCTTGCCGGATCGCCCTTCCCTAGTATGCCGGAAAAAGACGGGACCTGGATCGATGGCATAGATTGCGGCCGCTGCAAACGCGATAAATGGCGCGACCACGATCATTGCAGGGATGGCGATTGCGAGATCGAGGATTCGGCGAACCGGATCCGAATTGACCCAACTCCCACCGGTGGTGAGGCGAATACCGATCTCTCCGCCGACGTCCGCAGGTCGCAATCCGCTTACCTTGAGGCTCGGCGTGTCGGACAGCAAAATGACTTCGGCAAACTTCCGACGCAGCGCCGCCAAGTCGGGTACAAGCGAGCCTGTGTCACCCGCAATCACGGCAATGGATGGCACGCAATCGGGCAATGCCTCCAAAGTATCGGGGGAAAAGGGCTCCGGCCTGATGCCATACTGCCAGTGGTTCTTGAAATGGGCCACGAGAGCGGGAGTAAGGTGGCACCCCCCTATGACAACCGCACGCTCGCCCCACATTCCAAGTTTCCAGCACAGGCCTCGCGCCAACCAATGCACAAATGGCTGAACAATCAGCCCGAGAGCGAGGAACCCAATAACGGCAAGTAGCAGTCGTTCCCCCTCGGGCAGGATAATTGCTCCGAATGCCGCCAGGACAGCCACCTTGGCGGCAGCTATGGTGCGCCGCCGTAGGTGTTCGTGGTCATGTAACCGATATCCAGGATAGAGGCCGGCCGATGCGTAGAGAACGATCGCAGCAAGCGCTGCGATCGAGAAGGTGCGCTCCACTATCGCGCCGTCCGAACCATTGGGGAGAAAGGACAGGAGAGCAAAATAGGCAATCAAATAGCTTGCGATGTCGCCGCCGATCAGGAAGGACGAGGTTGCAAACCGAGGAAGCCCACGCCGTAGTGCGACGGGCATGTTCGGTCCTGCCCACACAAAGGGATCGGTGGGCTTAGCTGCTATGGGTGGCACGGAACCTGCCGGAATCGCCCGCGCCGCCATGTCATTCGATGTGGCTGCCTTCGACGGACCCGGTGTCATTGCTGGCGACGCAAATAAGGACATGATGGCTTTACACCTTTGCAGCTGCTGCTTTTGGCGCGCTTGATCCAAAAACCCCGTCTTCGATCGGAAACTTCCGAAGCCCCAGTCTCTGGAATGCCGTCAGTGAGATGAAGGTCGGCACGACGAGCGCATAGCGCCGCCACAGCCGTCGCGGCTCGCATAAAAGACGAAACGCCCATTCGAAGCCGCTTCTTTGAATGAACCTTGGAGCCTGCCGCTTGAGGCCGGCGTGGAAATCGAATGCGGCTCCGACTCCGATGAGCATCGATGCGTCCAGACTATCGCGCATGCGCGCCATCCAGAGTTCCTGCTTGGGACTGCTTAGCCCGACCCAGATGACATCGGCGCCCGACCGATTAAGCCGGTCAGCAATGTCCGTTTCCTCCTGCGTCGACAGTTTGCGAAAGGGCGGCGCATAGGAGCCGACGATCCGTGCTTGCGGAAATTTTGCCAGAAGGCGCGCCTGCAGTTGTTCGAGCGTTTCGGCCGTTGCGCCATAAAGGAAGTGGCATAAGCCCTTAGAACTGCCGGCATCGAAAACGGATAGCATGAGATCCGGTCCGTAGACCCTGTCGCTTTCGGCATGACCAGCACGCTTCAATGCCCAAACGAGCGGCATGCCGTCGGGAGTTACGAGGAAAGCCCGGTTATGTATCGACCGAAGCTCGGGATCATCTTGACAGCGGACGATGCCGTGTGCGTCGCGAACGCAAACATATTCCTTCCTGCCGTCTTCGATCGCCTTTTGAATAAATCCAGTCGCGCTTTTGAGATTGACTGCCGAAACGCGAACACCCAGGACATTCGTCCATTCAAAGGAACCCTTTGGATGAAGAACTGAAGTTTGGCTGCTGCCTGCTGGTTGCTTTCCCATGACCTACGCTTTCGCGATCGAAACTATCATCAGAATATCCCGGCAGGCCGATTGCCTCCATACTTGCAGCTCCAGCTATTGGACGTAGAAGAGATTTCATATTTACGTCTTATGCCATGATGACGTACAATATTCGAAGTAAGTCTATGTACCCTACAGCTTACCCTGTTGCTCTTTTTGATGACCGTTGCCGCGAAATGGCGCTTCGACCCGCGCAGGAGCCGCAGAAGCTATTCACTCTAGTGCGATCAAAGCTGATGAGGTTTGAGCGCGAACAAAGCCGGGGAGAGAGACATGGTCAACCCAATAAGCGAGATGAAGGCCCCGGCTGGCGAGCGTTCAGAGATGTCCGACAGAACCAACCAGCTGCGGAAAGATCTAAGTTCCAACGGCTATGTGTCGTATGGTCATCAGGGAATTCCTGACAGCTGAGCAAATGAAACGCTTGAGCTTGGCAGGATCTTCGAACGGATCTGGCCGCGACTTCGCCTGGCTCAAAGGGCCTTCACCTTGACGCAATCGATCATCCGACGGCTCGGCAGAAGCCTCGCGCAGGATGCGAGTTGGGCAAGGGTTGGAATTTCGCTTTGAAATCGGCGCCACTCAGATGTGGTCACCGTTCCTGCCTGCGGCAGTTAGCAACAGCGTGTGCACGCCATGATTGAAGGGATAAGTCGCCATAGCTGAGGACTTTATCGCAGCAGAACACCCGTCGTCGCCGCGCCTTTTGTTACTCGGGCGGCGTGACCACGCTTCCGGTGTCCTCCCCAGCCTGCTGAAGATCTCCTAGACTGCCAAATTCTCCCGGACGCATGATCTCCGGATGTACCCTGAAGCTCTTGTCGTTCAAGTTGCCGCTGTAGCGGTTGCGGGCGAATTGCACAAATCCAAGCCCAAGGTCGGGAGCGTTGACATACGCTACAACGCCGCTGTCACTGTCAACCGATACAACATTCTCCTCAATACGATTAGGGCGTGCCCATGGCGGACGCCAACCCCTGCCGGTACCGTCATCAACGCGAAAAGCCGCGCCCGATCCGTGTGTGATGACGTTTCCTGCCACCAGGTTGCTCCAACCGCCGTTGATACCGATCGCCGCGACATTGCCCGAGAGCGTATTTCCCTCGATACTCAGCCCGCTCGCCTTCCCATCCGTATAGATCGCCCAGCTGATAGGCGACGGCCATTCGCTGGTATTCTCATATCCGGGAGGCCAGAACGTCCCATCGACCCTGTTCATAAGATGACCGGTCCCGGTCACCAGATTGGAGCGGATGGTGCTGTTGAGAGGATCGGCCTGCTCGCCCATCATCTTGATGGCGCCGCCGTCTGCGGTCTGCCGATTGGCGTTACGGATCTCGTTATGCTCGATGACAGCGTTATAGACGGCGTCGTTAGAACCCCATAGCGAACCGCCGGCGATTCCGAACTGCGCCGTGTTTTCGATCAGGTTGTCGGCGATCCTGACATTGTCAGCCGCCTGGAACCATATTCCTGCGGTTTCGATGTAAACCTTTCCGATGTCATGGATATGGTTTGAAAGGATCCTGGAGCCGTTCGACTTGCCGAACGTGCCATAATTTGTGCCGACATAAATCCCATTGCCAGCCACATAAGCAATCACATTGCCGGCAATCAGCGCATCCTTGCTTTCCGTCACATGGACCCCGACGCCGACATTTTCGATGCTGTTGCCGAGAATCTTGACGCCATCAGCGTGTTCGATCCGTATGGCACCAAAGCCTCTGGTTTCCGTATAGAACTTGCCGCTGCCTTCAGGAGCTCCGTCTCTAAACTCGAGCCCTGATATGACCATCCCATCGGCCCCATCCAATTTGAAGAATGTCGGCAGAATGCCAGCAACGACGACGGAATTGGGCAACGACTGATCGACAGGGATATACTGAAGCTGGCCCGCGACAAGGTCATACCACCACTCTCCGGGAGCATCGAGCAAGGCCTTGGCTCCGGTTAGGAAATAGCGGCTGCCTTCTGCGGTAAAGAAATAGCCTGTGCCTTTCGTATGCACAGTCCGGCCTGCGCCATCGATGGATACAACTGGGAGCGTGTCATTGCCCCACTGGCTTCCCGGTTGAAACCCCCCGACGATGTCCACGACCAGCCCACTTGTATCAGCCATTGCCGGAAGATCGCCGGCATGGAAACAAAAGCGCGTGTTTCCTTCCCACAGGTCGATGGCAGGCTCGCACTTTGCGGCAAACAACCATCCCTTGCGTGGATCGCCATCAGCGGGAGCATTGGGATATCGTGCCCGAGTTTGGCGTTTCCCATTGACGAAAAGGTCACCGACCCCTTCATCCGGTGGCAATTTCAGCGGCGCCGTCCAGCGACCATCGGCCTGCTGCGCCCAGTTACGCACGCGCAGCCCCCCATGCAAAATCGGCGCTTCATTGCACCTTGCCGTGAGCATCAAGCCCGTATCGCGGGAGTCAAAGACGATCGGCTGAGTAAGGTAGTAATCGCCTTTACCCAGCGCGATTGTGTTGGTGCCGCCCTTCTCACGGGCAGCATCACGGGCTCTTTCAATGCTGGCGAAAGGGCCATCGCCGCCCTGCTGATTTGCTGTCGGAAGGAGGCCACTCCAGGTGTCTTTGCCATCGGGAGAAACGTAGAATATCGTCCGCGCCCCAGCGCTGCTGCTCAATATGTCGCTTAAAGAAGTCCCATTCAACTTGGCTGAGAAAGTCGCGGGAGCTTCCGCACAAGTCGCCTCCCTGACGAGCATCTGCAAGCGCTCAGGCGCATCTATCTCTGTCCCGACTGGAGCCGGATTGCCGGACTGCGGATAGAGCATGACAGGCAAAATGCTCAGGATCAGTCCAAAATGCCGCCTCATGATATCTGCAACCCGCTCGCAAGGCCACGCGAGGGCGCCTGCCAAGGTGGCGAACGGCTGAGCGAAACGACGGGCGTGTACAGCGAAAACATGATGATGGCTGCTGTAAACAGGATGAAGATGGCGTCATTCTGAACGAAAAAAATACTCTCGGTCAGATTCATCACCAGAATCATGATTGTAAGGACGTTAAGCCAGAGCCACCCGTACTGCGTATCGTGACAGTGAAGGACCGCACCCCGGCGGATTGCCTGGGGAAGCATCAGAACAAACGGAATCATTCCCATTATTCCAAAGCTTAACAAGATATCGCGATATCCATTATGCGCATGGGGCGCCGGCCATCCGAGCTTTAACCACATGTGCGTCGCTTCTGGGTTCGCGGTTGTCCAGAAAGCCTGGTAGCCATAACCAAGAAACCAACGATCGGATATTTCGCGATCGACCAGTTCCCACAATGGCACCCGACCGGTCAGAGTCGCGTCCTTGCCGAGCGCTTCAAGGGCCGGAACCAGGAATTCGTGAAGCGAAATCAGAATGCCGAGAGCTAGCTGAATAAAAAACAGGACGATGACGACGCGTCCAATGCTGCTGCTTCTTTGCAGGAGGGAATAAAAGCCGATCAGGCAATACGCCACTGACGTTGCAATGATCGCGGTCATTGATCCAGAGCTTGCAAGACAGACCATACCCGCGGCCAATACGATGAACGCGGTTCGCCGCAGGCCAAGCCTCCCGTCTATCAGCACGGCCGTCGCGACCAGGATCGTCAGAGCCGCATACCAGCCCAGGACGTTCTTGTGAATGAAGACGCCCCGCATAGCACCATCCGGCATACTGGCGAGGGCTGGTGACACCAAGGAGATAACCACACTGAGGACGCTGCAGGTTCCCAGAGTCACGAATAACAGGAACAGCAGCTGCCTTGGCGTGAACCGTATCGCCAGAACGTAGGAAAGAAGTACGCAAAACAAGAGGCCGATTGCGCGCCTCAAGGTCGTTTGAGGTGCTATTGACCACAGGGTAGACAAAAACGGCAAAACAAGGATCAGGGGAACAAGCAGATTTCGCCTGAGCGCCGTTAGAAATTGCGGAAAATTGCGTATCAGGATCACGATTGTAAATGCATACACAGGAAAGCAAGGAAGACGCAGTATGGATTTGGCAGATTCGCTGAGCGTTCCGTCCGCATCTGACAGGATGAGGGGCAGAAAGGCGCCTGCCTGAAAGAATAGGGATATGCCGGCGCCCCAGCATTCTATGGCCCGCCAACTGATAGTAGGTCCGCTGGCAGTTCCGAGGCTATATACTCTCATTATCCGTCCCGACTGACTTGAAAAGACGAGCGATTGTTGATCGCCGCAGATCAAAAAAACAGGTGTCGGCCTTCGTGCTGCACTGCTCTCAAGCAATCATCTAGCCACATCCGCAGTCAACCTGTCCTAGCGAAGGGCGGGCTACGCCTAATGCACCTTCGCTTCACCCAAAGACGGTGTTGTGCGTAAGCTTTCAGCCGGCATTTACCCAAAAGGCGGGTCTTCATGTCTGCCGATTGCCCATAAGAGCAGATGTTGCGCATGTCCGTTCACCGCTACCGTGGCGATGAGTGTCTTGTAAGCGTGGTGGGTAAGCCGCGGTTCCACTGGAATGAGGCAACAATTCTGACAGAGGCTCTCTCTGCAGTCGAAGCCTGGAAGGTTTAGGATTACTATGTTTCTGCGTCACGATCCTAGTTCTCTATGCAAGACGACGGGCGCTCTCCTCGTCGTGGCGATCTTATCGGCTCTGCGCGAGATGCTGTTCGGCCGACAAGGTCTTTTGGATATCACCGTCACCGAGGCTCCGAACCTCGATGGCTGCGTAGAGGTCGACGTCCTAAGCAACTTTGCGCTGCTGTACAGCGGTGCATCGCCGCAACTCGCCTGAGAGCGCGTCATGGAGCGGCCGGCCCTCAGTGTCCTCATCAATAATTACAACTACGCTCGCTTCGTTGGGCGGGCGATAGACAGCGTGTTGAGCCAAGACGCGCGCAACGTCGAGATAATCGTCGTCGATGACGGCTCCACCGACCAATCGCGGTCCGTTCTGGAAGCGTATGACAGCCGAGTGAAGGTGATCTTTCAGGAGAACGCAGGACAGGCGGCTGCGATCAATACCGCTGTGGGATCAAGCATGGGCGAGATCCTCTGTTTTCTGGATGCCGACGACTGGTGGGCGCCGGGCAAGCTGTCGGCGACGGCTGCAGCGTTCCGCGCAAACCCTCAAGCATCGCTCGTCTATCACCGACTGCAGCCGACGCTTGTCGATGGCACGCCGACGTCCAAGCCGATCCCTCGAAGCCTGTGTTCGGGCGCTTTGTCGCCGCTACTCACCAGATCGGCTGGTTGGTGGCCTTTTCCGATGACGTCAGCCATCGCGGTACGACGAAGCGCGTGGAATGCTGCGGGCAGCATTCCCGAACAATTCCGCATATCAGCCGACGCCTGGCTCGTGGGGATCTATCCGTTTCTGGGAGACGTCATTGCCATGCCGGATCCGCTTGGATTCTACCGCATCCACAATAACAACTGGTATCGCTCGACCGAGGATGCGACCACGCTAAGGAGGCGGATGACGCACTGGCAGCATACAGTTGAAGCAACGAACCTGTTTCTCTCAGCCCATGAACTGCCGGCAAGACTACATCTAACGGATCACTATCCCTATCGCATCGCGTCGGCAAAGCTGCAGGGAGCCGATGCACGCACCCGGTTCAAGCTTGCCCTCGAAGGCCTCTTCTTTGCCGGCGAACCGAACCTGCTCAGGCGGACGCGCGATAGTTTGCGCTCGGCGCGCGGCCTGTCACGGCTCGGTCTGGACGTCGGCTTGTCGGAGGTAGCGAAATGAAGGCGCTGCTGCTGGTTTCCGAACTGGAAGACTATACCATCTCATTTGCCAGCGGCGTTGCCCAACACCTGAACGTTGTGCTTGCCGTACCGCGCCGGCGTTATGCTCATCTTGCCTCTTCCATCGATCCGGCTGTCGATCTGCACCTTCTGGACTGGCCGAGACACCGTTCTCTCTCCAATCCCTGGTTTCTGTACCAGCTTACGCGCCTGATCCGGCGGGAACGGCCGAACCTCATTCATCTCCTCAGCAATTCTACACTTTGGCTGAACCTCGCCGTGCCGTTCTGGCGCCCGATCCCGCTTGTGACCACCATTCATGACGTGGAAATCCATCCCGGCGATTCCGATACGCGTACGCTGCCCGGCTGGGCTCCCGAATTGATGGTGAAGCAATCCGGACATCTTGTCGTCCATGGCGAGGGACTGAAGCGGCTGGTCCTTAATCGATATGCAAAATCGGCGGACTGTGTCCATGTCCTGCCGCATCCCTCCATCCTTCGCTATGCGGAGCTCGCCCGGCGACAGAAGATGACGCCGCGCGAAGCGGATGGAACTATACGCGTCCTGCTCTTCGGACGGATTTTTGCCTATAAGGGCCTCGAACATCTGGTCCGGGCCGAGGCGATGCTCAAGGACGTACTTCCCAACCTGCGCATCACGGTCGCAGGCCGTGGCGACGATCCGCTGATCTTCCAGCCGCTCATGGGGGATGCCGGCCGCTACGACATTCGCAATCGTTTTATCGAGGATGCAGAGGTCGCCCAGCTTTTCCTGGACACCGACATCGTCGTGCTTCCCTATACGGAAGCATCCCAAAGCGGTGTGCTCAACCTTGCCGCCGCATTTGGCAAACCGCTCATCGTTACGGATGTCGGCGAGTTGCGGGGCACCGTTCAGCCCAACGGGTTGGGAATGGTGGTCCCTCCCGGAGATGCCAACGAGCTCGCGGCAGCCATCAGGACGTTGGCAGACAACGGAGAGCTTAGAAACAATTTCGGTGCCAATGCGCTCGAATGGGCCAAAGGACCGAATTCGCCTGAACGGGTCGGCGCCCAGGCCGCGGCCGTTTATCGGGAGGTGGTCGGGTCATGCTGACGGAGGCCCTCACGGACAGAAGTCGAATGGCAGCACGGAGCGCGGCTAGCGTCCGCCACTATGTTCCGGGCGGCTGCGAGAACGGCGGCGGCATTGGCAGGCTGGTCGGCTATATAACAGAGACAGCGAAAGAGACCGGCACGAAACACTACGTCACCGATACCAGAGGGGCTCGATGGTCTAAGGTGACGTCACCCGCACGCCTGCTCGGCGCCATCCTGACGATGGCAAAGGACCGGATTGTCGCACCAGCCCGCATTCACCATTTCCATATCGCTGGCCGCGGCAGCACCTACCGAAAACTGATCCTGAGCGAGGCTGCCCGTTTGTTCGGGTGCTGCCACATATTGCACCTGCACGACTACGACTACGCCGGCGACTTTGCGAAACGCTCGCCGCGCCAACAACGGCTCATACGTCGGATGTTTCAGAATGCCGATCGCGTTGTGGCGCTCGGCCGGCGTGATTGCATGACGCTGACGACACTTTTGGGCGTAGACGAGCGCCGCACGGTCGTTGCCCATAATTGCGTCCCCGATCCTGGGGCGCACAATATTCGCGTCGGTCAGGCCCCGTTGATCGTATTCCTTGGCCGGTTGAGCGAACGCAAGGGGGTCACGGAGCTTCTGTTGGCCCTGAGCCACCCAGTCATGAAAGAACTCCGGTGGCGGGCCGTACTGGCAGGCGACGGACCTGTCGAGGATTATCGCCGTCAGGCTGACGCCATGGCGCTTTCAAATCTGGTAGAGATGCCCGGCTGGCTTGACGCCGGTGAGGCGCGAGCCCTGTGTGCGCGTGCAGATATCCTGGTCTTGCCTTCGCACGCCGAAGGTCTGGCAATGGCCGTGCTCGAAGGGCTGTCCCACGGCCTCGCCGTCGTCACCACGCGTGTCGGGGCCCATGACGAAGTCATTACCGATGGCGAAACCGGGCTCTTCGTCCCAGTCGGAGATCAGGATGCCTTGGCTGCAGCCCTGGCGAAGCTGGTGTCCGATCCAGAGATCTGCATCCGCCTTTCGGTCCAGGGGCGCGCACATTATCTAAACCACTTCAGCATGACGGCCTATATGCGGTCGCTCGAGAAACTTTACGAAGCCGTTTCCGCGAAACCTCAAGCAATGGTTGGCGCACGATGACGATTTCCACTGTTCCGCCGGACCGCAACCTTCCGATCTCACAGATGCGCTACGATCCTCGCTTTCAGGTGGAGACCAAGGCGGACAACTTCGATCTGGCAGCCGCCTTCCGTCTCATCCGGCGAAGAGCGATCATGATCATCGCGATAACCGCGCTTCTGATGGCGCCCACGGTGATTATTATCTCTGGGTTGAAGCCCGCCTATCAGGCCTGGGCCCGATTAATTATCCACCAGCCTCTCGCAACATCACTTGGTGCCGACGATAGCCACAGTGATCTACTTGACGCGAAATCGGAGACTGAGCGGCTTCTATCCAGAAGCATCGCAGAGCGGGTCGTCCACGAACTGCGGTTCAACCTGCGGCCGGAATTCAATCCAGCGCTGCGCGACATCTCGTTCATTGACAGGATCCGGGCAAAATTGCGCGGCCTGTTCGACACGGAAAAACCCACCTCGCCTGTACGCGACAACATCGACGCCATCATCCCGGAATATTTTAGGGCGCTCGGCGTCTGGCACGAAGAGAAGAGTGACGTGATCCAGATCAGCTTCACGTCGAATGATCCTGAACTCGCAGCCGCGGTCCCGAACCGGATCATCAGCATCTACCTTGATGAACGGAAGGGCAATCTCGGTGGCCGTCTGGATTCAGCGCAAAAATGGATCCGACAGCGCATCACCGAACAGCAGGCTCGCGCGGATATTGCTCGCGACGCTGCTCGCAACTACCAAGAATCGATGGACGTCGTCTCGAAAGAGGATGCTCAGGATGAACGGATCAAGTCAATCATAGAAGTCACTGGCCGTGAAGGGAAAATCGAAGAAAGTCGGCTCGAGGTCAAGGCGACGATATCCACGTTGGAAGCAACGGATAACGCTTCGGTCGCTGCGGAGAATATTGCCGTCCCCGACAACATTGCCACAAAGCAACGCGATCTTCGTGCACAGGAGCAAGATCTCGGCCGCCTTCTTCAGACATATGACGGCAATGCCGAGGCCGTGGTGGACTTACGTGGGAAGATCAAGGAATCCCGTGCCGATCTCAACCTTGCGACCAAGCAATATCTCCAAACGATGCGCGCCAAGCTCGCCGCACTTGATCACGAAGCTCAGTCAATACAATCCATCTTGGCTGAAGCTCATGAAAAACGCACACGCGATGCGGTGGTGCAGACGGAATTGACGCGACTGCAACATATCGCCGACAAGGAACAGACGGCACTCGACAAACTTGAGGATCAGCGCCGTGACCTTGCCGCGAAGGCCATGCTGCCGGGGGCGGAATTGGAAGTTTTATCGCCGGCTTCAGTACCGATCGCGTCGCAGGGACGTGGACGGCTTTTCTATCTGGTGGGTGCGCTCCTGGCTGCAATCTCGGGAGCCGTAACGGCTGCTTTCGTGATCGAAATGTCGGACCGGACGGTCCGGAGTTTCGACCAAATGGCTGCAATGGCGCGCACGATCCCGGCTGGACTTATCCCGCGTCTGGCGCGGTGGGAAAATTCGAAAACGATGTTCGAACATATGCCGGTCCCGATGTTTGACGAAGCAATCCGTACCGTGGTGCTTTCACTCAAACAGTCCAATGGCGGCAAATTACCGAACAGTATCGTCGTTACCTCGGCCCACAGCGGGGAAGGCAAGTCGCTTGTCGCGAGATCGCTGGCTATCGAACTTGCCGCCGCCGCAATTCCGGTGCTGCTGGTCGATGGCGATCTTCGGCGGGGAAGACTCAATTCGTTTTTCAGGTCGGGGTTAATATACGGACTGAACGAATTCCTGAATGGTCACGCCGATCTCCGCGACATCGTCTACCGCCATCCAAGCGGTATCGACTTCATTCCATCTGGAAAATTCAGTCTCCAGCGGCGCACCCGTTCGAACGGCCTGGCAGAAATCATTGAGATGGCGAGCGCGGGCGGCCAGATTGTCATCTTCGACAGCGCGCCGGTGCTCGCCTCGACGGATACCGTACATTTGACCGCCCTGGCGGAAAGAACACTGGCAGTTGTCAGGTGGGGAAAGACGAGCCGCCGCGCGGTCGAGTTCAGCCTGCAGCAAATGAAAAGCTCGCGAAATTCGGAGATTGTTGTCGCGATCAACAATGTAAATCCGGAAAGGCATGCGTTGTATAATTTCAGTGACTCGGAGCTGTTTTCGAAATCCCTGATGAAATACTACAAGTTAAAATCATAAATACTTCCTATATAAACCATAATAGCTCACATTTACGAAAATATACGCAATAAACATGAAAATATGCTTCTGCATTGGTATTCGAGTTAGAGGGCAATCATGGATGCGGGAATGACAAAGAACCGAAAAGTCGCGCTAATTACGGGTATAACTGGTCAGGACGGTGCGTATTTGGCCGAATTGCTCCTGGAGAAAGGCTATATTGTTCACGGCCTCAAGCGACGCTCATCATCCTTCAACACCAGCCGCATCGAACATCTATACGAGGATCCCCATGTCGAGAATCCTCGCTTTATTTTGCATTTCGGGGACATGACAGATTCGACGAATCTCATCCGTGTCGTTCAAGAAACGCAGCCGGACGAGATCTACAATCTCGCCGCACAGAGCCACGTTCAAGTCTCTTTCGAAACGCCGGAATATACAGCCAACGCAGATGGAACCGGCACCCTTCGGCTGCTTGAAGCAATTCGCCTGCTGGGGCTGACCAAGAAGACCCGCTTCTATCAAGCGTCCACCTCAGAACTCTACGGCAAAGTCCAGGAAGTCCCGCAGAGCGAGACGACGCCGTTCTACCCTCGATCACCCTACGCGGTGGCCAAGCTCTATGCCTACTGGATAGTGGTCAATTATCGCGAGGCATATGGCATGCACGCCTCGAACGGCATTTTGTTCAATCATGAAAGCCCGATCCGCGGCGAAACATTCGTTACGCGCAAAATCACCCGAGCGGCGGCTGCGATCCATCTTGGGCTGCAGGAAAGGCTCTATCTCGGCAATTTGGATGCCAAGCGCGACTGGGGACATGCACGAGAATATGTCCGCGGCATGTGGCTGATGCTGCAACAGGACCAACCGGAGGACTATGTGCTTGCGACCGGCGAAACGCACTCGGTTCGTTCCTTTGTTGACAAGGCCTTCGCCAAGGTGGGCATGCCGATTGATTGGCGCGGGAACGGGGTTGAGGAAAAGGGATACGATAAGACATCCGGTCAGTGTGTGGTGGAAATCGATCCAGCTTACTTCCGTCCGACTGAAGTTGATCTCCTGATTGGCGATCCGGCGAAGGCGCACACGAAGCTTGGCTGGAAACATGAGACCAGTCTTGATCAGCTGGTTACGGAGATGGTTCGCGAGGATCTGAAAGTCATGGCACGAAATGTTCCGTCGGTCGGTGTAACCAAAGGTTTTGCTCATGCCTGAGGTGATCTACAGCCTTGCCGGAAAAAGGGTCTATGTCGCGGGCCACCGCGGCATGGTGGGCTCTGCGATTGTGCGGCGTCTCGCTTCCGAGGGCTGCGAGATTTTGACGGCCACTCGCGCCGAGGTTGATCTCAGACGGCAGGACCAGGTTGAGGCCTGGATGAGTAAGAATCGTCCCGACGCTGTCTTCCTAGCTGCTGCGAGGGTCGGCGGTATTCTCGCGAACGCTACCTATCCGGCCGACTTCCTTTACGACAACTTGATTCTGCAAGCGAACGTCATCCACGCAGCCGATAGAGCTCACGTCGAAAAACTGATGTTTCTGGGCTCGTCCTGCATCTATCCGAAATTGGCCGATCAGCCGATCGTCGAGGACTCACTTCTGACTGGATCGCTTGAACCCACGAATGAATGGTATGCGATTGCCAAAATTGCCGGATTAAAGCTCTGCCATGCCTATCGCAAACAGCACGGTAGAGATTTCATCTCGGCCATGCCTACCAATCTTTATGGTCCAGGGGATAATTTTGACCTCGGGTCGAGCCATGTCATGCCGGCGCTCATACGCAAGGCGCATGAGGCCAAGATCAACCAGCAGCAAGAGATATGCATCTGGGGAACTGGCACGCCGCGGCGCGAATTCCTGCATGTTGACGACTGCGCCGACGCCTGCCTCCATCTCATGAAGACCTATTCCGCCGAAAGTCATGTGAACGTAGGTTCAGGCGAAGACATTACCATCCTGGATTTGGGATACCTCGTCTCCAAGGTCGTAGGTTTCGAAGGCAAGATCACGCGTGACCTCACCAAGCCAGATGGCACGCCACGTAAACTCTTGAGCGTCGACAAGCTTCGCACTCTCGGCTGGTCGCCTAAGATAGGTCTGAAGGACGGTATCGCGGACGCCTACCGCTCCTTCCTTGATGGGCATTATCTCGAACGCAGCAACAGGGCTTTGCCGGGCGACTTGATCGGTCAAAGCGATATCGGTTTTGAGAGAGCCAAAACTTCGGCGCTGCAGACGCCCACACTCTCTACGGTCGCACATCATCCCTTGCGCACAGCGAATTTGCACGAGGGATAATGAGGTTTTGTCTCGGGGGGGACGCATATGCTGGGGGAGCAAATAAGGCAACCAGTAGAAATCAGGATTGCAGCATTAATTTTCCTGATAACCGTGTGGATGATGATTATTAGAGCGGTAATGGATTTTTTCGCAGTTCAGATGCCGATATCGCTTGTCGCGTTCTTACACGGATAGTCCATGTCGGATGGCTCCGAGAGATTAGCTTCGAACCGCGGTGGGCACCCTTTCCTGAAGCGGGCGCTCAGTTTCTCCTCGCCGATCTGTCGGGCGGTAAAGCCGCAAGAACGCGGTATCACCGAATTGACGGTAAGCGCGGAAAGCAAGATGCCTGTGCTCAAGCCAATCTTGCCGACGGTCGAGGGGTTACGTCTCCTTGAGACGCCTCAGCGCTACACCCCGTCTAAAGCGGCCAAAAGGTGACACCAGGCAGTGGTCTTCCGCAGATCATAACTCTTTGAATCTATGGTAAACGCCTCGTTAATCAGAAGTGATATCCCTCATAGCTTCCGCCATTCGTAGCGTTTTGGGGAGTCTCTTCTCACTTTCGCTAAGCCAGCACCGTTTCAGTGACGCCCTACGGAATCATGCGAACCTGCTCAGGTTTTTCGCGCATGCTTTTGCAGCTTCTTCCTCGCGGCTGTGCGGCGGATGTGAAGTCTCGAGCGAATTGAGCAGTTCGCGCGCGCATGCCGCGATCGAAACGATTGCGTGTTCGAACGCTGTCTCATTGCGTTTCGAGGGTTTGGTCGTTCCACTCAGCTTTCGTACGAACTGCAATGCGGCATCATGGATTTCCTGATCGGCCGCCGGCGGATCGAAATTGAACAGCGTCTTTACGTTTCGGCACATGACTTGTTCCTAGTCATCTTCATCTCCTTTCGGCCTTAAGACGGCCTGCCCACTCACCGGGCAGCGCAGGTGCTGCGGTCCTTTGCCCGTTCGCAAGGATCTTCTGGCCATCCATCAGACCGTGCATCCTAGGCCGCTCCACCGCGGTTGTGAACAAAGATACCGTCACCGCCGTCGTCGGATCGGACGAAGCCAACCCTTTGTTGCATTAAACCACGTCACGGTACCCGTCGCCATAGCGACTAACCTTGATCATTTCATTCTGCCGCACCATGATCGGGTGGATCACATTTGACGACAAGAAAGATAGATCCTTCTGAATATCAAGCCGAAGCAATCCCACGGGCACCGTCACGCTTCCGCTGCCCGTTGCGAGCGTGCAGAGGCCAGGAATTTGGCTGCGTCTGCCGACCGCGCCTCTTCCCTCCACGATCGTGCTCATGACGCCGTTTTCCTCCCGACACCGCCATTAAGGCGCATCAACGCCATCAACATCGGGCCCAGAGAAAACTCCCCTTGTCGCGCTTTTGCCGTCAGGTCCCGCAAATAGCCGCCGGCCGAATTGATATGCCCTGCCCTTTCGAGGATGCAGGCCATAGCGACCGCGGCATTTTCAGGGCCCATGACTTCGCAGGCATCCTGATAGGCCGATGGGCTGACGCCGAGCGTCGATCGAACGACGACCGCCGCCGACATCAGGTCCCGCCAACCAGTGACAGCGCCTCCCGGCCCGTAGTCTACGATATCCGGGCACGCTTGCAGCACCATGCCCAAGGGAAACGCCTTTATCGGCTCCCTCGCCGGCCGACCGGCTTGGCTCGTTTTCGCCCCCTGCTCTTGTTCAGAGCATGGTTCAAGTTCATTGCTGGAATCGGTATTTGAATTCTGTATGTGGCGTTCAAAACCGACATCATTGGTGTCTGTTTTTTCAGATTTCATCTGCGTTTCCAGCACGCTGACGATCTCGTCTCGCAGCATCTCCATCTCTGTAAGAACGTGCTCCAGGTCTGCTCTCGTCGGTGAACGCGGGATCTGAGCCACCACGCTCAGGAAATGGTTCTCGATTGCCGCCCAGTCTCCAGCTGCGCCCTCCTCTACGGCGGCGGAGATCAGCTTGCGGACATCCCGCCGGCAGATCGAGAGCGCCTCCTTCGTCAGAAGAAACCGCTTACGCTCGGCTGCGACCTGCTGTGCCATCTGCGCGAGTTCTTCCGCGCGGGCAAGCATCGGCGCCAGGCTGAAACCGAAAGCTTGCTCGATGTCTCCGGCGCTGCCCTTGTGGGCATACCGCTTACCATTGGGGCTGTCCTTGCGCACGATGAGCCCGGCATCGACGAGCGCAGCCAGGTGCCGGCGAAGGGTCGTGCCCGTGATGCCATGGGCACGGATCGACAATTGTGCATTTGACGGGAACACGACCAGCCCGCGTTGCTCCGACAACTCTGCATGCGGATAGAATGTCAGCAGCGCATCTAGCACTGCCAGAGCCCGGTCCTGGACCCCGAGGGTCGCGCGCGCCGCGCACGCGTCGCGAAAGATTCTCCATTTGTCGGCCGTCTTTCCAGCCTTGATTTCTGCGGTCTCGAGCTGCCTCTTCACCAAGGCAAGCGTCATCGGCCGCCGCCCGACGGGCGTCGTTACACTTCCTGACTGCATGTCATTTCACCTTTCAAAAAGGCAAAGCTCATCGTCCCGCCGAATTGGCGTCCAACAACTCTTGACAGTGATTCCGGGAAGTGCGATTCTCTGGGTGCTAAACGAGAGAAATGGGCTTCCGGATGGACATTCGGGGGCCTTTTTCTTTACCTGATTTCTTCTTCCTTCTCAGTTTCTGTCATTACGACGTCCGCCTATCGGACGCCGTTACCTGTCTCGGCGAAGTTCTTCGAACTCCGCGTGCAGTGCTTCCAGCTTGTCGGTCAAAAAAGCTGCGAACTCGGGAACCACTCGCTCATCAAAGCTGATGCGCGTCGTTTTGCCGATCCGCTCGATGCGCGCTGCCTTCTGCCCTTTTGCATTTCGCCAATGCTCGCCGCCGCTCGCCTTCTTCTTTGGTGTCGCTGCTACCGCCAACGCCTTTGCGAAGCGCTCATCCGATGGAAGTTGCAGAAACGCCGGCTCGGCGATCAAGGCTTCGATCTTCTTGCCTGAGGCCGACATGGTCTCCGCAAGTGCCATCCATCTCGAACGACCGGCCTTCGGGGCAGGTCCGATCGCTTGAACGATCGACTGTGGCAAAATGCGAGCGATCGAGATGTAGCGGCTGAGATCGGCCTTGTCGGTCGAAAGCGCCGAAAGGATCGTTTCCCGCTTGTAGCCAGCCTCTTCCAAGCGCAAGGCAAAGAGCGCCTTCTCGATAAACGACAGGTCCTGTCGATCGAGGTTCTCCTTGCCCTGCGCGATGACCAGCTCGTCGTCACTCAGGTTCCGGACGATCGCCCTCACCTTCGCGCCTAGCCTTGATGCCGCCCGCAACCGCCTGCGGCCGTATGCGATCTGATACCAGTCTGCACGGCCGGTCACCGGCCGAACTAGGATCGGCACCTGCTGCCCGTGTCGCCCAATGCTGGATACCAGTTCTTCGAACCCAGGATCGACCTCGATGGAAATCCGGTCTCCGACGGAGGAGTCAGAGACCATGGCAGGATCAATTTCGATGACCGCATGCCCCGCAGAGAGCTGTTCTTGAAGCCGCGCGGCCGCGCGTGCGCCTTCGCTCATTTCCTGGAGGGATGTACCCATCGCCGATATCGCGCCGGAGCGAACGCGCTCGGAGGTCTTGCTGGCGGAGGCGCCGGCGGCTGGCGGTTCGGTTTTTCGCATAAAGAGCGAGTTGACAGTGTCTTTCCTGCTCATTTACCATCTCCCAAGTCTACCGCTGCGCTGACCAGATGCCGGCCGGATGCACTGGGCGCACCGGTTAGCGCAGCAAAGTTGCAAGCTCGCGGCGACGGGGAGGTGTAATTCCTCCGCTGGAATAGGCGGGGATGATACCGACGCTCGCGATCGATTCCGTTGCCTGAAGAGGGCAGGGGCCTTTTTGTGAAAGTTGGGAGCTCCCAACTTCTTCCTGACAACACTTCGAACGACTGTCCCAGACGAGTGAGAATTGCCCCGCGTCCAGCGCGACTTTTGCGCCTCGATTGAAAGTTGGGAGCTCCCAACTTTAGGCAACCTGTCGGCCCGAAGTGGATCTGGTCTGCTCCGCAGATCATCGTTTACTCCGTCCCCAGCCGGCGCGGATCAGGTTCTCGATCTCGCAATTGACAGCGTCGAGCGACTCCATGGCGCGATCGTAGGTCGAGCGCGTCAGGTTCTCGCGGCCGATTTCATAGAGCGTCTGTTTTGTCAGACCCGCGTCGGAAACAGCCGCCGACTTCACCATCGGGTTCGTCAGCACGCTATCGTCGAAGAGGTTTCGCAAAAGAGCCGCGACCTTCGTCTGCGGCGCATCCTGAGGTTCGAACCGCGTCAAAAGGTACTTGATGAAGTCGTAGCGAAGCTCGCCTCCGGCATCCCGGACGACTCCAAGAAGATCGTGGGTCATCAGCAGGAACTGGCTCATCGACGCGATGTCGAGCATCTGAGGGTGCACGGTCACGACCATCGAGGTCGCGGCGCAAAGTCCGCTGAGCGTCAGATAGCCAAGCTGTGGCGGGCAATCGAAGACGACCACATCATAATTGTCGGCGACATCATCGAGTGCGCGTGCAATGCGCAAGAAGAAAATCTCGTCGGCGCCTTTCGCGCCGTTCGTCAGCGCTCTTGGCGTCGTATGCTCGAACTCCATGAGCTCCAGGTTGCCTGGCACGAGGTCGAGCCCGTCGAAGTAGGTTTGGCGGACAACGTCGCTCAACGGACGCCGCTCTTCGTCATAGCGGATTGCCGCATAAAGTGTTTCATTGCTGCCGACGTGGGTTTCGGGCAATATGCCGAGAAGGGCGGACAGGCTGGCTTGCGGGTCAAGGTCGAGCGCAAGCACACGGTAGCCCTGAAGCGCCAGGTATTGTGCGAGGTGGACGGACGTCGTGGTCTTGCCCGATCCGCCCTTGAAGTTCGTGACCGCGATGACTTGGAGATGATCGTCGGGTCCACGGCGGGGGAGAAAATCGTAAGCGTCGCGTCCACGTGACGTCGAGGCGAGCCTTGCGCGGAGCTCATTGAGCTGAGCCAGGGAGTAAAGGCGCCGGCCGTTTGTCGTCAACTCCGGCTGCGGACCATCGCCGGCGAGGCTCATCTTGCGCAATGTGGAATCGGATATGCCGATGAGCTTGGCTGCTTCACCCGAGGTGAAACGCCGCAGTGTCTTGCTTGCAGTCGGCGGGAAAATCGCCTCGCTGATCGATTGGAGCTGTGAACTGAGCAGCGACGCATGCTCACCAATGGTCTCATCCACGGTTTTCTGCGATGCCAATCGAGTAGAACGAAGCGGCTTGCTCACGGTCAAAACTTTCGTCACGGAAAAAGTTCAATTACGGCGTTTATTCCGTGACGATACGGAAACAAGCGATTCTTGCAAGGAGTTAATGGTTAACAGCCACTTAACGGCAGGCCCGGAACAAGGAATGAAGCCAGACCGGCATGAGATATTTCCTTAACGATTCCAGCAGGTTCCTGAATTGCACCAGCGACCGAAAGGAATCTGTGGGACTCGCAGATCTGCTGGTCAGCAAACCCGCCGGAAGGGCCGATTCTGAAGACCATTGGCCTTCAGCCGCCCGCTCCCCAGAGAATCACAGATCAAGAGATCTCGCAGATTTGCGACTGGAATCAACGCGCAGCTTTCCCAAACCAGTATACACAGACCAGCCTAATTGCGGAGCGGTACAATGAGGCTGACAGCAATCAGGAGGCCGAAATCAACCAAGGACGCAACGCTTCGCGATCAAAAGTACCGCCTGCCATCGCTCGTCTTTGCAGACCAGCCCGCCTGGAAGGCCTCCAGATCCAAACAGCCGCGAGCTCGATGAACTCGACGGGTAACCAACGTATATTCTCGCCTATCGGATGCTGGTGAGGCGATCGGCTGCGCGCGGCGCGCCGCCGGCCGTCAGCGCTACCATGCAAGAACGCGTCTTCCCGCAACTTCTTTCGACGGGACGGCTCAACGCACATCCGTCCATGATCGAAACTTCGCGCCTCTGCGTCGATGCGGCGTGTCCCAGTGAAGCAGGGGAGGGCGCTTTGTACGACGTGACGTTCGGTATTTTGCAGTGCACCGGCTGGCGTTACCGCGCCTTGGCCACCGATCATGATCAACTAAACGGTAAGAGTGGCGGGTATACCACGGAAAGGCGCTCGGCAAGAAGAAGACCTGACCATCAGACCACGCCCTTCTTAAGGATGAAGTTCCCATAGGGGCGCGATTCAGCCGTCTGGATGACTGCAAACGATCGCATCGCGATGGGATAGTATGCAAACCTCTCGACAGGTTGGCTCGCTATCGAACGCCCCTCTACCTCACTGCAAACTGCGAGGACGTCTTTGTGTACGTCCAGCAACTCGCCTGGCGCATCGACGGCCTCCATGTGCATCAGAGGCGTTTCAATGAACGTGTCCAAGGGCATCATCTGAAGGATCCCGCGGACTGCAGTCGGTGCATCGACACCCTCCAAGATAAGAAGCTTTCCGCTCGTGGTTTGGGTCGCCACACGAAAACCGGAAAAGTTTCGATCCACGATTGCCAGTTCGTCGCCGTGACCCATGGCGGCCATGACCCACAACACGTCGGCCGTAATAAACGGCGGCACACCCTTCAGCATGGCATCTCCCTCCCAAGAGATTTCACCGACAAGCACGATGAATGATTAGCAGAAAAAAACGATTGCGCAAACGTTTCGATGGCGCTAGCGTGACGACATAGCGGATCCTGGGAGAGCCTCTGGAGGTTGGAATTCCGCTCGGGAGGATAGTTTGAAAAACGTGTTTGTTGAGCTGCTGGCGAGAGCTGGAGTGCGCTCATGACGACTATTTCCGAGGTGGCAAAGGCGGCTGGGGTCTCAGTCTCCACGGTTTCGCACGTCCTCAATAAGACGCGCTACGTCTCACCCGAGAAGGTCAAGCTCGTCATCGAGTCCGTGGAGGCAATCGGATACATCCCCAATACAGTCGCTCGCTCGCTCAAACTGTCATCGACGGGCACTGTCGGCCTCGCGATTTCCGCGATTTCGAACCCTTACTTCAGTGACATCATCTGCGCGATTGAGGCCGAGTGTTCCAAACGAGGCTTGATCGCGTTCCTCTGTGACACGCAGGATGATCCGGTCCGGGAGCTGGAACTGATCCAGCATCTGCATCAGCGTCGCGTCGATGGGATTATACTTGCCCCTTCGGGCGATCCTAAAAAAGCGCTGGACTATCTCATCCGGTCCGACCTTCCCTGTGTGCTTGTTGATAGGCTGTCGGACAACCGTTTCGATCAGGTCGGGACGGATAACGTCGCCGCAATACGGACGCTCGTCGATCATCTCGTCACGCTGCATCATCGACGGGTTGGGATCATTCTCGGTCAGCCTGGCTTTGCGACGACTGTGGAGCGCGCAAAGGCCTTCCGCGCAGCGATGACGGAGAAGGGAATAGAGGTAGAGGACAATTTAATCAGCGACGGCAATCGCAGCACCGCCGACGCCACTGCTTCGACGCACCGTTTGCTGGGGCTGAAGGAGCCGCCGACAGCGATTCTTGCTTCGAACAATCTGGCGATGATCGGAGCTATGAGGGCTATCCGAGAGCGGAAGCTGCGTGTTCCCAAGGACATTTCTGTCCTTGGGATCGATGATTTCGAATGGGCAGATTATTTCGAACCGCGCCTGACGCTGATGGCCCAGCCTTGCGATGAGATTGGCAGGAAGGCGGCGGACTTGCTGATCGAGCGGATCGGCAACAAGCGCCGCCCCCACGAGACCATTCGACTGTCGCCGGTTTTGCGAGTGCGTGAATCGTGTGGAGAAGCAGCATGAGCCACGTCGTTCTTTCAGCGAAAGGTGTCGTCAAGCGCTTCGGCGGCGTTCAGGCGCTTCGCGGCGTGGATTTCGACCTAAAGGTTGGCGAAATCCATGCGCTGCTTGGTGAAAATGGTGCAGGAAAATCCACGCTGATAAACCTGCTGTCCGGTGTGAATACGCCGGACGAGGGAGAGATCTTCATCGACGGCAAACCCGCGCGTTTTCACAGCCCGCGTGATGCACAAGCAGCCGGGATCGCAACGATCTTCCAGGAGCTGGACCTGGTTCCGAGCCTGACCGTGGCTGCCAATCTCTTCCTCGGGCGCGAGCTTGTCCATCGGCACGGCATGCTCGATGGGAAGGCGATGCTGCAAGAGGCGCGTATAAGACTAGAAGCGATCGACCGATCTATCGATCCCGCCCAGTTCGTGAGTGAACTTTCGATCGGCCAGCGCCAGGTCGTCGCCATCGTCAAGGCGCTTTCCTACGCATCGCGAGCCCTCATCATGGATGAGCCGACGGCTGCCTTGACCGTTGGCGAAGTGGATCGACTGTTCGACATCATGCGTGGCCTGGCAGCGTCGGGCGTTGGCATCGTCTATATCTCGCACCGCCTTGAGGAAGTGCCGCAGATCGCTCATCGCGTGACGGTCATGCGCGACGGCAAGGTGGCTGGCGTCACCAAACCAGATGCGCCGCAGGCCGAACTGGTGCAGCTTCTCGTCGGACGTCCTTTGAACGAGCTTTATCCCCGCCGGGCACACAGTGTTGGTGACGTGCTCCTGCGGATGCGACAGGCTTCCTTCCGCCCGTACCGCGTGTCACCCGGGTGGCAGGCGCCAATCAAAGTCGATCTGGATGTTCGGCGTGGCGAAATCGTCGGGCTCGCCGGCGTTATGGGGGCGGGTCGAACCGAGCTTTTGAGCGCTCTATACGGAACAGGCGTGCCCGGCCAATGGCACGGGGACATTACGATTGGTGGCAGGCCGACCAGGCTTAAATCGATCGCGGCTGCTCGCAGGGCAGGACTGGCATTTGTAACCGATGACCGGCGTGGGGCCGGTCTCATGCTGCGTATGTCTGTAGGTCTCAATCTGGTGATGTCGATCATCCGCTGGATATCACCAAAGGGCTTGCTGTCGGCGCGGCGCCAAGAGGATGCGATCAAGAGCTCTTTCGGCCAATTCGACATTCGTCCAAAGAATCCCGGCATCGCGGTCGGGGCACTCTCTGGCGGAAATCAGCAGAAGGTCGTCCTCGCAAAGGAAGTGCTGGGCAATCCGCGCTTGTTACTTCTCGACGAGCCGACACGTGGCGTCGACGTCGGCGCAAAGGGAGAAATCTACGCCCGCTTGCGCAAGCTGGCTTCAGAGGGATTGGGCATTCTTGTCGCGTCCAGCGAGATGCCCGAACTGATCGGCCTATGCGATCGCATAGTGGTTTTGCGCAACGGCAGCAGCGTTGCTGAGTTTTCTGGCGGCGTCGACGAACACGAAGTCCTGGCGGCCGCCAACGGGAGGGAGGCCTGATGTCCGAACAGCAAATCGCATCCAATCCAGCGGTTCAGCCCGCCAAGCGGATTGATCCGCTCGCGGTGTTGGTCCGCTTCCAGAGCTTGATCGGCCTTATACTCGTTTTCGCCGGGGGCATCATTTTCTCACCGCGTCGGCACGGTGTCATTCTGTTCATTCAACCCGACAACATCGCCAACATCGTCCGCGCGGTGTCCGAAACTGGCATCATTGCGATCGGAATGACGTTCGTGATCATCACCGCCGGGATTGATCTCTCGGTTGGGGCGACGCTTGGCCTTGCGAGCGTCGTAACGGCAACATTGATGGTCTCAGGCGGTTTTGGGCTGGTCACGACGGTGCTGGCAGTGCTGCTGATGGGCACTTGTTTCGGGTTGGTCCAGGGCGCGATCTCAAGCAAGTTTCGACTTGAAGCGTTTATCGTCACTCTTGCCGGCTTGCAGGCGGCCCGCGGGCTTGCACTCGTTGTGTCGGACAATCAGTACATCAATATTTCCTATGGTGATGGTCCTGGGCTCGCTCCACCCATCTTTGCCATTCTGGGCGGTCGGCTATTCGGTAACGTCGTTCCCGTTGCCACGATCGTCTTCTTGATCTTTGCCTGCATCGCCACGCTCGTGCTGAACACGACGAGGTTCGGCCGTTACGTCTATGCCGTCGGCGGCAATGATCGCGCCGCCCGCATCTCAGGTGTTCCGGTCTCGGCAATCAAGATCGCCGTTTACGCCATTACCGGCTTTGCATCGGCGCTTGCTGGCATCGTCCATGCCGGACAATTCAATTTTGGGAGTGCCAATGATGGGACCGGATATGAATTGACGGCCATCGCGGCTGTCGTCATCGGAGGAACCAGCCTGTTTGGCGGGTCGGGTTCAATGGTCGGAACAATCGCCGGTACGATCATGCTCGGCGCTTTGGCCAATATATTGCAGCTGAACAACATCACGCCAGCCATGCAGTTGCTTGCCACAGCGGCAATTATCGTTCTGGCGGCAGTCCTTCAATCCCTCGTTCGTCGCCGCGAAGGATTGGGCAGGTAGTGTGGCGGCATCACCCGGAGGGTGGATCCGGGATCAATGTGGAGGAGAAAGTAATGACACAGAATGCACTTCGAATGTCGCATGCCGGGCGCATGGCACTCCTGGCCGGCTCATGCCTTGCTATTGCCAGCGTGGCTCACGCTGCCGATCCGCTCGTGAAGGCTTGTGCCAAGGATGGCGAGTTCGTCATCGGCTTCTCGCAGGCCAACAATGCGGAGCCCTATCGCCAGCACGTCAACGATGAATTAGAGGCAGCCGCCAAGGCAGTCCCGCAGTTCACGCTGCAGATCGCTGACGGCGCGGGCAACGTCAACACTCAGACATCGCAGGTCGACAATTTCATCACCCAAAAGGTTGACCTTCTATTGATCTCGCCTTTCGAGGCGGCTCCGCTTACGCCCGCCGTCAAGCGGGCAATGGACGCGGGTATCCCGGTCGTCGAACTTGACCGCAAAACGAACGGTGAGGCGGGCAAGGACTACACAGCTTTCATCGGAGGAGACAACTATAAAATCGCGTTGGCCGCCGGCGAATATACGAGCAAGACGCTTCTGCCGGACGGCGGCGAGGCGGCCGTACTGCAGGGCCTGCCGAGTTCCACACCGGCCGTCGAACGGCTGAATGGCTTCAAGGATGGCGTGAAATCCAATTCCAAGATCCAGATCGTGGCAGAACAAGCGGCAGACTGGTTGCCGGATAAAGCACAGACCGCGTTCGCCGCGATGCTGCAGGCTCATCCCGATATCAAGATGGTCTATGCCAGCAACGACATGATGGCGGCGGGTGCGCTGCTAGCTGCGAAAGGTGCCGGCAAGAGCGTGAAGATCATCGGCACTGATGGCTTGCCAGGTCCGGCAGGCGGGATCGAGGCAGTCGCAAAGGGCGACTGGTCCGCGACCTTCACATATCCGACAGGAGCCAAGGAGGCGGTCGATATGGCTAAGTCGATATTGCTGGACTGCGCCTCGTCGGTGCCAGCAACAGTAACGGTCGATACCACCGCCATTACGCCCGATAACGCGAAGCAGATGATGGGTAAGTAAAACTCAAGACTCAACCCGGCCAGACGCGACCGTCCAGCCGGGTTGAACCATAGCAGTTGGCTGGCGTGCTCGATCTTTCGTCCAGCCGACATCTTACGCTTTTACGGCCATCGTCCGAATCCAAATGAGTTTGCGGCCTGGAGGTCCTATTGGTTCACCAGTTTGTAGCCGGGGGGTCGCCAGCTTTGTGATCATCAAGACATCTCGCCCGCGGCTCAGATAGCGTCCATCCTTGTTCAAGCCACTGTTCAATAGGTCGCAGCGTGCCCGCCAGCTGGCTTTCTGACGAAGAAGGCTATGATAACCGATGCCACGGAGATGATTGCACCGCAAAGGAACGCGGCGCGAATTCCGTCAGTCGTCGCAGCAGCGGCATCGGCGCCAGCCAAAGAAGCATTTGAACCCGTCATTGTCATGATCGCGACGAAGAGTGCCGTGCCAGCCGCACCGGCGACCTGCTGGGTGGTGCCTATCATCGCGCTGCCATGCGAATAGAGGTTGGGTGGCAAGGAGCCAAGGCTCGCGGTGAACAGCGGTGTGAACATCAGTGCAAGGCCGATGCTGAGGATAATATGGGCCACGAGCAGCAGCCAGAATGATGTGTCCTGCTGAATGAATGTCAGAGCCCACATCAGTGCACTGAACAGAATGGCACCAGGAACGACGAGCAGCACCGGTCCATATCGATCAAACAGGCTGCCAACCGTGGGGGCGCAGAGACCCATGATCAGCCCTCCCGGCAGCAGGAGCAGACCGGTTTGCAGTGTGGTCAAACCCAACACGTTCTGAAGGTAGATCGGAAGCAGAATGAACACGCCGAACATCGACATCATCAGCACTGCCATCATCACCGCCGGGATGGTGAAGGCCTTGATCATCAGGGTGCGCATGTCGAGCAAAGCCCGGCCTTGCCGCTGGAGCTGCAATTGCCTGGCGACGAAGGCCGCAATCACGACCGCACCAACGGCCAGCGGGAGCCATGGCGAGATGATAGGCGGTTGGAGGGCTGCTTCGCCCAGCCCACTGAGGCCGTAGACAAAGCTGCCGAAGCCGATGGCGGAAAGTGGAATGGAAAGAATGTCGATCGGTGCTTTCGTCGGCTCCGTGACGTTTCGCATTTTCCAAGCGCCGAGTGCAAGGGCGGCCAGAGCGATCGGCAAGACGAGGAGGAACAGCCATCGCCAATCGAGCGCGCTGAGGATGAGGCCCGATATTGTGGGGCCTATGGCGGGGGCAACGGAGATGACGATCGATATATTGCCCATCGTCTTGCCACGCGACTGAGGTGGCACGAGGTGCATGATCGTGGTCATCAGCAGAGGCATCATGATCGCCGTACCGGATGCCTGCACGATGCGTCCCAAGACCAGCACCACGAAACCCGGCGAGAGCGCGGAAATCAGCGTGCCGACGCTGAAAAGCGACATGGCCAGGATGAACACGTGCCGCGTGTTGAGACGCTGTAGGAGATAGCCGGTGACGGGGATAACGACCGCCATGGTAAGCATGAAAGCCGTGGTCAGCCATTGTGCCAAGCTTGCGGAGATCTTGAGATCTGCCATCAGGTGGGGCAAGGCTACGCCCATGATCGTTTCATTGAGAATGACGACAAAGGCCGAAACCAGAAGAAGGCCAATAACGAGCTTGTTGCGGGCGCTGTGCTCTTCCGCGATGGGAGAATCGTCAACAGCATTTATGATCTGGGAATCGATGCTCATACGGATACCTTAAATGAGGAAGACAGGGACATCTTCAGCACGACGTATTGCGGCGATGAGATCCGGCAATGTCCATTACATTTTTTCGCGAAATGCGTTGCAAGGGTTCGGCGTGTCTGGGCGCTCTTGCGATCTGCGTGACCAACTTGAGCAGAAGTCGCCTTGATCAGTTGGTTTTGGGCTCTTCTGCGTAGGGACGTTCTTGGCAGAGCTCTCTCATATTCAACCTTGTCCCTTCCCCAACGAGCCAGCCACCCGATTCACTCCCCAGTCGGAAGGCTACGTCGATTATCGCCTGACATCGGTGCTTGCCTCAACGTAACATCCCGATCGCCAGGGTCACAGGTTGCGACGCCAACTGCCCGGTGCAATGCCGACAATCGTCTGGCGGAAGATCAGCGTCGTGCGCCGTATCCTGATAGCCGCTCCAGGAAGCCGATTCGCAAAAGATGAAGCATCCCAGCGAACTGACCCCTGACGACTGCCTTGCATACAGCAGCGAGAGCAAGCGGGAGAGCTGGGCATTATCGGACGGCAGTGGCAGTGCCGACATCTCGGCAGGGCGCGCGTTTAGCGCCAACAGCGGCGAAGTTCTGGCGAGCATGACTGCCGATGGTATGGGTTCGCCATGCTGCCGAAGTTCTACGTAGGAGAATATCTGCGTACCGGAAGGCCCGTCCACGTCCTGCCGAACTGGTCGCCGCCGGAGTTATCGGCAAGGCTCCAGCGGCAGCCCGACGCCTTGTGATGCGTGCCTCGACGATTCGAGGCCCATCAACAAGCAAAGCAATGGCCGCCCAACACTGCAGAAGGAAGCCCGCCTGATCTAGACACGAAGTTCACGTTTCTGACGATCCTCGTTTAGATAAAACACCATGTCCTCCAGTTGACGCGAAACGCTTTTTGACGATACGGCAAGCGCTAGCGGCGAATGCCGGATGGTCGGTCGACGGGGCGGAAGAACTTCGGAATATGGATTTGAAACGGGCGATGGATTTCTTCTTGGCTTTGATTGCGTCGGTGATCCTGCTTGTGCCGATCCTTATCGTCGCTCTTTGTGTTCGCCTTACCTCGCCGGGACCGATCCTCTACTGGTCAAAACGTGTCGGCCGTTTCAATCAGATCTTCCTGATGCCGAAATTTCGCAGCATGCGCGTCGACACACCAACAGTTGCCACACATCTGCTCGAAAACCCGGATCGGTTTCTGACACCTATCGGCTCGTTTCTGCGCAAATCCAGCCTCGACGAACTGCCGCAGCTCTGGTGCATTCTCGAGGGGAAGATGAGTTTCGTCGGCCCACGGCCGGCACTCTACAATCAATACGACCTTATTGAATTGCGGGCGGCCCACGGCGTCGACAAGCTCCTGCCGGGATTGACGGGATGGGCGCAGATCAATGGCCGGGACGAATTGCCGATTCCGGAGAAGGTAAAATTCGATATCGAATATCTCGAACGTCGCTCGTTCGGCCTCGACATAAGCATTCTGTTTATGACCGCCGGGAAGGTAATCCGCCGTAAGGGAATAAAGCATTAACTTACCTACTTCTGATAGATAAGGAGCGCGGAAGACCTTGGTTTCCGATTATTTCAGTTGCGCTCGTTGCAGAAAATGACAAGAAGGTGGTGTCGATCGATCTGCGAAACGCTGGTAAACAATGCCTGGAAATACGCCCACTGAGACATCGCGCTCAGGATGGTTCTTAATGCCGATGCAAGCGCTCGTCGCCCCTCTGCTGGCGATGCCGCGGGTTGCCAAACGCGCTCTGGCTTTGCTGGTGGATTCCAGCTTTTGTGTTCTGACGCTGTGGCTGGCCTATTGTTTCCGCCTGAACGAATGGACGGTGCTGACCGGTGTGCAGTGGTTGCCGGTCTTCGTTTCGCTCTGCATGGCACTTCCCATCTTCATCGTCATGGGCATGTATCGGGCGATCTTCCGTTATGCCAACATGGCTGCTTTCATTACTGTCCTAAAGGCGATTGCGATCTACGGCGTCGCCTTCATGACGATATTTACCGCCCTCAGCGTTCCGGGCGTTCCCAGAACCGTCGGCATCCTCCAGCCCTTCCTGCTGTTGATTGCGATCGGCCTGTCGCGGTTGGGTATCCGTTATTGGCTCGGGGATACCTACCAGCGCATCCTGCACAAGAATATGCTCGCCAAGGTGCTGATCTATGGGGCAGGGACGGCCGGGCGGCAACTGGCCGGTGCCTTGATCAACAGCGCCGAACTCAATGTCGTCGGCTATCTGGATGATGACCCGCGTCTCAAGGGCGGCGTCATGGGTGGTTTGCCGATCTATGACCCCTCGGATCTTCCCGTGCTCGCGGGAACCCTTGGCGTGCACAATGTGCTCCTTGCTCTTCCATCAGCAACGCGGCAGCGTCGCAACGAAATCCTGGAGCATATCCGCAAAGCCAGGGTCAATGTACGCACGTTGCCGGATCTCACGGCTCTGGCTCAGGGACGCATCGCCGTCTCCGACATCCGTGAGCTCGAGATCGAAGATCTGCTGGGCAGGGAAGCGGTCGCGCCGCGGCAGGAGCTGCTCGACACGGCGATGCGCAACAAGGTGGTGATGGTCACCGGTGCTGGTGGCTCGATCGGCGGAGAGTTATGCCGCCAGATTCTCCGCAATGAGCCTTCCAGCCTGATCCTCCTCGATCAGAACGAGTTTGCGCTTTATAATATCCATGCCGAATTGCGGAAGCTGGCAGAACTGTACAGATACGAAAATCTGCAGATCGTCCCAATCCTCTGTTCCGTCCGCGACCAGGATCGCATGGAACATATCATGCAGAGCTGGCGACCGCAGACGCTCTATCATGCTGCCGCTTACAAGCATGTGCCGCTTGTCGAACACAATGCCGTAGAAGGCATCAAGAACAATGTCATGGGTACGCTGATCACGGCACGCGCAGCGATTAAATGCGGCGTTTCGAATTTCGTGCTGATCAGCACAGACAAGGCCGTGCGGCCGACAAATGTGATGGGCGCCAGCAAGAGGTTGGCGGAGATGGTTCTGCAGGCGCTCGCAGCAGAACCGGCTACCGACAGAATGCGAACAAATTTTTCCATGGTCCGCTTCGGAAACGTCCTCGGCTCCTCCGGATCCGTCGTGCCGCTTTTCCGGCAGCAGATCAAGGACGGCGGCCCCGTTACGCTGACACATCCTGATATAACCCGCTATTTCATGACCATTTCGGAAGCCTCGCAGCTCGTCATCCAGGCTGGCGCCATGGCCGACGGCGGCGATGTTTTCCTGCTCGACATGGGGGAGCCCGTTCGCATCGCAGATCTCGCCCGCAAGATGGTCGAGCTTTCCGGGTTGACCGTCCGCGACGAGAACAATTCCGAAGGCGATATCGAGCTTTCCGTTACCGGCCTTAGACCCGGCGAGAAGCTCTACGAAGAACTGTTAATCGGGGATAATCCTGAAACAACCGAACATCCTCGGATTATGAAGGCGCGTGAGGATTTCTTATCCTGGCCGGAGCTGTCGAAAAGGCTGAACTCGCTCAACGCGGCATTGGACCGGAACGACATGATCGCTGCACGCGCGACGTTGGCCGAGCTTGTTTCCGGCTATTCGTCAACAGGTGAGGTCTCGGATATGGCTTTTACCGGCGCCGAGCCAATACGGCAGCCTGAGATAATTCAAAGCACGTCGTAGGGTCTGCAGGCTCAAGGGGTGCCGGACGTCAGCTCCGAACGACGGGCGCAAAGCACGTGCTGCCGCGATCCGCACAAATAAGGGCGACCATGTAAGCGAAGATCGGATCCAAGGCTTTCTGATTGAACATGATGCCAAAGCTGCCCGTTATGACGTAGCTGCTGACGAGCAGAAGAGCGAGCGCAATGGCTAAGTCCCGGCCCGGTCCCGCTTCCTTTCTCCATGCGGCTATCACAGGCGTCAGCAGCATCAGCGAAAGCGCCGCAATGCCGAAAACGCCGGCGTCGATTCCGGCGGTCAGAAAACCGTTGTGGACATGCGAGTAGGGCAACTGCGGCCGTATGTTATCGGGCAGCTCTGCCAAAACCGAAGCCATCCGGTTTTGCGGACCATAACCCGTCAACGGGTCCTTACTGATTGCCGATAGTGCGCCTTTGTACAATGCGAACCGCGCACTGAGCGACGTGATCTCGCCGTCGGTGCGTTCGAGCGTCGTCAGATTTTCCTGCAGCGCCTGGATGCGATGGAGGATCTGGCCGCTGCCCAGGGCGATAAGTCCCGCCAACAGCAAGGAGCTGGTAATAGCAAGGCTGCGCAAACTCAGATGGAAGCTGTGTTTGCGGAAATACCAGAGAAAGATGACGATATGGACGGGAATGACCAGCCAGGCCGAGCGCGTTCCCGAAAGCAGAACACAACCTAGCCCGGCGGCATATCCCAATATCGCAATTCTTTGCTCCACGCTTCTGGAAGATTGAACGTTGAGAAGCGCGATGCCGCCGAAGAGAACGCCTATCACGCCCAGGAGTGCAGCGTTCGAAGTTCCAGCCTCTGCCCTCTCCATCAGAAACATGATCTGCAGGAGACTGAAAAGAAAGGTGACGATCATGCCAATGCCTGCGCCGAGGATAAACAGCGGCACGAGACGGCCATCGGGAGATTGGCGCATCCGCGGCAATATCAGCCAGACCGAAAAGAAAGGCAGGAGCCGGAATATCCAGTCCAGTTCTTCGGAATAAGGCGGATTGATGAAGATACTGGCGATCATCACCAGCGGGTAGATCGACATGCCAATGGCAACCAGCCGGTCGGATCTCGACAGGTTCAAGTTGAGGCTGCCCGTGGCCAGACAGTAGGCGCCCCATGCCATCGACGCGAGGAGGATGAAGGAGTTAAAGTTCGGCGAAAGCCCTGGAAGGATTGCAAAGGCAAAGACCGCAATGCGGTTGTTTCGGTCGAGGGCGCTTCCGGTGTCATTCCCGGGATAAAGCACCGCCATCTTGAGTTGTCTGAAATAATTCACTTTGCCGGTCCTGACCGTGGCCATGCTGCCTCGCTAAGGATCGTGACCACGGCTGTCAAGCGGTGATGAGGATGCAATCTATAGCTTTATTCGACGTGGTATTCCAGCAACAGGCGTCCGGACAGATGTGGTTCTCGGCGATGATGAGCGGCAAATGGAAAAGACGGTATGGCTGGCTTCAACGGAAAACACGTCTAAGGTTCGGGCTGGATTTGAAGATTTTCTCGTCCAGCGGCCGACGAAAGCGTATCGCGGGGAGAGAAGACAGCAACATTCGGATCGTCAGAGCCGCAGCGCCGCATGTCTTTTCGAACGCGCAAAGGACGATGTAGCACCTTGAATTATGCAGTAATCGAAGAACCGACGCAGTTTTTCATCGAAGCGGCCGCCGTTATCGCCAATATGGGCGGGTCGAACCTTCCGCCGATGATCGACCAAGGAGATAGCCAAGCCCGAATGCCATGATGCCGGTGATAAGCAGCAATGCGCTTGCGGTGTGTGGGTGCTCTCTTGCGCCGGAGACGACCGCATAAGCCTCACGCTTCACCTCGTTGGCGGCCGACTTCGCGACCTTGGTCAACCCCTCCGGCTGCTCAGCGGGCGTGCCGGTGAATCCGGCGTTCAAGTTCTGTTTGTCGGCCATGTCGGGGACCTTTCTGAAATTGGCGCGCGGTCTGAAATTGGCGCGCGGAAAGTTCAATCCTGCTCGCGCGTGCCGGGGGAGGCTTCGCGTTGATCGGCGTCCTCGAGATCCGTCTTGACGAGGAATGCATCGGTATGTTCGCGCGAGGCCTCTCGCAGTGCTGCGAGGTTTGGAGGATTGCCGGCTTCACCCTGCTGTGCATCGAGTTCATGCTCGGCGAGAGTCCAGTGATGCCTGTGCTTGCCTTCCGGTCTCCCTTCTTTCTCCCACAGGGAGTACGCCATTTTTCGGATCTCCTCATCCCGGCTGGCTGCTGGCGACGCGCTCTGCCTATCGATTTGGTTTGCGGCTCGCCGAGCCATTTTCCGTCCGCCTGCGTCCGCGGCGGGTGGGGCTTCCGGCCGGCCGCCGTCGGTCGTACCTTTGCTTGTCTTGCGTCGTGTCGAGTTTTTCATAAGGGTCTCCTTCGAATTTCAACCAACTCGGCCGATCTAAGTTCCAAACAAAGAATGCTTCGGCGCAAAAGATCGGGCTTCGAGGCTCGTGCCGTTCGCCCGCGCTTTCGCGAAGTGCCGCCCCCTCCAGATCCAGTCATACCGCCACAGTCTGCCGGAACGTCTTGGCAAGGTGATAAAACTGATATACTAGTATGCCACGAAGTTTTAACGCGCCGATATGTCATGCGTCAGGCATTAGAAACCAAAGTTTCGGCAGTCGCGACGTCGCAGGAAGTCGGGAGCAGGCTGCGCCGCATCACCACAGCCGGCGTCATCTACGATCGCCTCTATGCCGACATCGTGTCGCTGCGGATGCCGCCTGGCATGCTGCTGCAGGAAAAGCGGATCGCCGATGAATTCGGTGTCAGCCGCACGCCGGTGCGCGAGGCACTGCTCCGGCTTTCCGAAGGCGGACTGGTCGATATCTACCCTCAGTCGGGCACCGTTGTATCGCGGGTGCCGGTCTCGGCGATCCCCGAGGCGGTCGTCGTGCGCAAGGCGCTCGAAGGCACGACCGTCGAGACCGCGGCTCTGACTGCGACTGCCGTCGATATCGCCCGTCTCGATATTATCATTGCCCGCCAGCGGGGGCATGCTGCGACCGGCAATGCCTCGAGCTTCCATGAGGAGGATGAGGCTTTTCATGAGGCGATCGCACAGATCTCAGGTTATCCCGGCATCTGGGCGATCCTGAAAACGGTCAAGGTGCAGATCGACCGGGCACGGCGGCTGACGCTGCCGGTGCTCGGGCGCATGGACACCGTGGTGCACGAACACATGATGATCCGCGATGCGCTCGCCGCTCATGATGCGGCGGCAGCACGTAGTGCGATGATCCATCACTTAAGCGCCGTCATTCCCGATGTCGACGAACTGCGCGCGCGTTTCCCCGATTATTTCTGCTGACGGCAGGCCAACACGAAACGAAAAACGAGGGAGGAAGAAGGATGCGACAGGGTTGGAGATGGTTCGGACCGGAAGCGCCGGTGACGCTGGATGATGTCCGCCAGGCGGGCGCCACGAATATCGTCTCTTCGCTGCATCAGGTGCCGATCGGCAGGGCTTGGACAGAGAAGGAAGTGCGCGAACGCCAGGCTCTGATCGAGACGACGCCCGGCGACCGTTCCCCGCTCGTCTGGTCGGTGGTTGAGAGCATCCCGATCCCCGACGCCGTTAAGCGCAAGGGCGGCGAGGCGAAGGCCGAGATCGAGGCGTGGATCGCCAGTCTCGAAGCGGTCGCCGCCTGCGGCATTCCGATCGTCTGCTATAATTTTATGCCTGTCGTGGACTGGACACGCACCGAGCTCGATTACGTGACGCCGACGGGCGCTACCGCCATGCGCTTCGATCACGAACGCTTTGCAGCCTTCGATCTCTTCATTCTGGAGCGGCCGGATGCGGCGCAGCACTATTCCCAGGAGGACCGCGAACGGGCGCGTGTCGTCTTCGAGGCTATGTCGGACGAGGAGATCGCCGACATCACCCGTATCATCACCTCGGCTCTGCCGGGGTCGACCACCGAACCGCTGACCATTCCGGCCTTCCGGGAAAAGCTGGTCGCCTATAGCGGCATCGATGCCGCAAGATTGCGTCGGCACCTGATCGAATTCCTGGAGGCGGTGACGCCGGCGGCCGAAGCGCGCGGTGTCAAGCTGACATTGCATCCCGATGATCCGCCGCGCTCGCTGTTCGGCTTGCCGCGCATCGCCTCGACGGCCGATGATTATGCCGCGCTCTTCGATGCCGTGCCATCGGCGGCGAACGGCATGTGTTATTGCACCGGCAGCCTCGGCGTGCGTGCCGAGAACGACCTGCCGGCGATCGCCCGGCGTTTTGCTTCGCGCATCCACTTCGCCCATCTGCGCGCCACGACGCGCGAGGCTGACGGCCGGACGTTCCATGAAAGCGCGCATCTGGAAGGCGACGTCGACATGGTCGCCGTTCTCCGCGAACTGGTTGCGGAGGATCGCCGCCGCGGCGCGCAAGACACCATCGTCTTTCGCTCGGATCATGGCCACCGCATGCTCGACGATCTCGACAAGGTCGTCACGCCAGGTTACCCCGCCATCGGCCGCATGCGCGGCCTCGCCGAACTGCGCGGCATCCTGCATGCGCTCGGCGCGCCGCCGAACTGAGTGCCTCCCCGGTTCGCGGCGATCGCCCTTCAGCGGAAATCATCGCGCTCTGAAACCCGAGCGGCGCTTCAGAGCGCGCAACCTTTCAAGAAAAGATCGGCGCACATCTTCGCCCGAGCCGCAATCGTCTCGATCTTCGGCGGAGGCTCCTGGCGCAGCATCGCGGCACGCTGCGGCTCCATGATCATCATGCCGCGCAGCATGCCGCAGGCCGCATGCGGATCATCAAGCGCAATCAGTCCGCGATCGATCTGCTTGTGAAGCCAGTTCTCCATCAGCGTATTGGTTCTGACGACCGCCTTTTCATAGAAAGCGTTGGCGATCTCGGGGAATCGATCAGATTCGCTGATGACAAGCCGGGTCACGGTGATCGTATCGACCGACAGCGTCAGCATGCCATAGGCCATCAGCATGCGTTCCAACCCCTGCCTGAGATCGGCCACGGCGAGTGTGCCGGGGTCAAGTGCCAACAAAAAACGCTCTGTGCGCTCCGTGATCATCTCCGAAAAGAGATCTGCTTTCGTCGGAAACAGGCGGTAGAGCGTCTTGGTCGAAATCCCGGCCTCCTGCGCGATCGCAGCGATGCTAGCCGCAGCATAGCCGTTCTGGTGGAACTGCCTGTTCGCCGCCTCGATGATCACGCTTCTCGTATCCTCGTCGCAGCGGACTTGCGGGCGTCCTCGCGGCTTCTTCTCGATTTCGTGATTTTGGACCATAGCGATTTTCCAAATTCTCGTTGACATCTATTTTCTAATACATATTTTGGAAAATATCAAGTTTCCTAAAATGCATTTCGCTCGATTCAAAGGCCGCAGCCCAAGTGACGGCGACCGTCATCAGGAGAAAGACAATGACCATCAAGACGCTGCGTGCCTTGAACAACAATGCTGCCGTCGAAAACACTGCCGAAGCCGCCCCGGCAAACCTGGACGCCGGCCAGCCGCCGCGCATCGCCGAAGTCGCCATCCCCGTTGCAGAGGAAAAGCCTGCCCGCAAGCGCGGCGGCCGCTCCCTGCTTTTCGGTGCCACCGCTCTCGTGCTGATCGCCGCCGGCGCCTATTACGGCCACGATTACTGGACGGTCGGCCGCTTCCATATCTCGACCGACGACGCCTATGTAAAGGCCGACAGCAGCACCATCGCCCCGAAGGTAACAGGCTATCTCGCCGAGGTCCTCGTCATGGACAACGAGACCGTCAAGGCCGGCCAGCCGCTCGCCCGCATCGACGACCGCGATTTCAGAGCAGCCCTCGATCAGGCCAAGGCCGACGTCGCCGCAGCCGAGGCCACCTTCAACGCCAAGCAGGCTTCGCTCGATATCCAGCAATCGACGATCGCCGCCGCCCGCGCGACCGTCGAGGTCGACCGCGCCAACGAGACCTTTGCCGAGCAGAACAACAAGCGTTATTCGAACCTTGCCACCAGCGGCTATGCCCCGGTCCAGACGGCGCAGCAGGCCGCCTCGCAGATCGCTGCCGCCCAGGCCACCATTGTCCGCGACACCGCCTCACTCGACGCCGCCGTCAAGCAGGTCGATCTTCTCAACGCCGAGCTGGCCCAGGCAAAGGCGGCCCTTGCGCGCAGCGAGGCCGTCCAGCACCAAGCCGAACTCAACCTCTCTTATGCGACGATATCAGCGCCCGTCGACGGCACCGTCGGCAACCGGACGCTGCGCGTCGGCCAATATGTCCAGGCCGGCACCCAGCTGATGTCGGTCGTGCCGACGACGGCTGCCTATGTCATCGCCAACTACAAGGAAACCCAGCTCACTGACGTCAAGCCCGGCCAGCCTGTCGATATCGAGGTCGATATGTTCCCGGGCCGCACCTATCACGGCCATGTCGACAGCCTCGCTCCGGCAAGCGGCCAGGAATTCGCCCTGCTGCCGCCGGATAACGCCACCGGCAACTTCACCAAGGTCGTCCAGCGCATTCCGGTCAGGATCGTGCTCGACGGCGATTATGCCGCCAATGGCGACCTGCGCCCCGGCATGTCGGTCCAGCCGAGCATCGACACCAAGGACGACCGCAGCTAGGCCGGGAGACGAGGAGTTCGTGCCATGTCCACCATCGCAGCAACAACCATCGCTTTCCCGCAGCCGAAAACCGGCGCCAGCACCAGGGAATGGATCGCCGTTCTCGCCGGGATGATCGGCGCCTTCATGGCGATCCTCAACATCCAGATCACCAATGCCTCGCTGCTCGACATCGAGGGCGGCATCGGAACGGGCGTCGACAACGGCGCCTGGATCTCGACCTCCTACCTGATCGGCGAGATCGTCGTCATTCCGCTGACGGCCTATTTCAGCAGCGTCTTCTCGTTCCGCCGCTATATCCTCGTCAACTCAGTCCTCTTCCCGCTGTTTTCGATTGGCTGTGCCTTCGCCCATGATCTCGGCACGATGATCGTGCTGCGCGGCCTGCAGGGTTTTGCCGGCGGCGTACTGATCCCCATGGCCTTCACCATGGTGCTGACCAAACTGCCGAAACACCAGCAGCCGCTCGGCCTTGCGGCCTTCGCGCTCTCGGTCACGTTCGCACCGGCGATCGGCCCGACCATCGGCGGTTATCTCACCGAAAATTACGGCTGGCAGACGATATTCTTCATCAACGCCATCCCGAGCGCCATCATGGCGGTCGCCCTTGCCCTGACGCTCGACAAGCAGCCGATGCAGCTCGGCCTGCTGAGGGAAGGTGACTGGGCGGGGATCATCAGCATGGCGATCGGCCTCTCGGCGCTTCAGACCGTGCTCGAAGAAGGCAACAAGGAGGACTGGTTCTCCTCGCCCTTCATCGTCAAGCTCAGTGTCCTCGCCTTGGTCTTCCTCGTCGCCTTCATCTGGATCGAGCTGACGGTGGAAAAGCCGCTGGTCAAGCTGCGCCTGTTGAAGCAGCGCAACTTCGGCATCGGCGTTGCCGTCAACGTGCTGGTCGGCGTCGCCCTCTTCGGTACCGTCTATATACTGCCGCAATATCTTGGCCAGGTGCAGCGCTACAATGCCGAGCAGATCGGCAACGTGCTGGCCTGGACCGGCCTGCCGCAGCTTCTTTTGATCCCGCTCGTCCCGATGATGATGAAGCGCTTCGATGTGCGTTACATCGGCTTCCTCGGCATCTCGATCTTTGCGATCAGCTGCTTCATGAACATCACGTTGTCGGCCGATACGGCGGGCGACCAGTTCTGGATTCCGAACATTGTCCGCGCCATCGGCCAGGCCCTGGTGCTGACGCCGATCACCGCCATCACCACCGCCGGCATCGCCCCTTCGGATGCGGCCGCCGCCTCGGGCCTGACCAACATGCTGCGCAATCTCGGCGGCGCCGTCGGCACGGCAACGCTCGGCACGGTGCTGACTAAACGTGAGCAGTTCCACTCGAACATCATTGGCCAGTCGGTGACGCTCGGTCGTGACGAAGTTCGCACTCGTCTCGACCAATTGACAGGCTACTTCCTGCAGCATGGCGTTTCCGATCATGCCGTCGCAGCCCAGAAAGCCGTCGTGGCGCTTGGTCAACTCGTCAAACGCCAGGCCCTCATCCTCGGCTTTGCCGATACGTTCGCCGTCATCGGAGTGGTTCTTGCCGTTGCAGCCGTCGCCCTGCTGCTCACCCAAAAACCGCGGGCCGGCGGTGGCGCCGGCGCCCACTGAGATATCAGCGCGCTCGCCCGGCTTGCCGCCGAGCGCTCTCTATCGCGGAATTTCGACCGTAAAGGCAAAGCGGGCCACAGCACCCGGTGCCAGGATCGTGGTCGACGGTCTCTTCGATAGCTCGCTCGAAGCCCCCGCTTCCGCAGCCGTTCCATGCCAGGGCTCGACGCAGAGGAAGGGCGCCCCCGGCTTGGTCCATAGCGCAAGATTGGGCAGGTTATCGAAATGGAAGTGCATGGCCGGCCCGCCTTCGGCGCCATAAGTCAGGCCTTCGCCCGCACCATCAGGGAAAATCATCGCGTCCTGCTCGAACATCGAATGATCGAGCACCAGCCGGCCGGTATCGAACGGCGAGGGCAGGGGCGCGGGATTGATGAGACCGCCTCCCAGCCGCACCAGCGCCGGCTCGCCTTTATTGTCGAGCACGACGATATGGTCGCGGCCGGCAGCATCGGGCAATGGCCAGGCGAAGGCGGAATGGAAGCCGAGGCCGAAGGGCATCGGCTTAGGGTCGCGATTGGTGACCTCCGCCGTGACAGTCAACGCGCGGCCCTCGACCGCATGCACCACGGCCAGCTGAAATTCGAACGGATAGACCGCCCGCGTCGCCTCCGAGGCTGCCAGTTCGAACCGGCACATCGTCTCAGTGGAGGCCGCAAGGGCGAATTCGCTGCGGCGGGCAAAGCCATGCTGGGCCATTGGATAGACCGCGCCGTCAATCGCGATCATGTCATCAGGCGCCTTGCCGACGATCGGAAACAAGATAGGTGACCGCCCGGTCCAGAAGGCTGCATCGCCGGTCCATAACCACGAGCGTCCGTCGCTTGATGTCAGCGCCTGCATCTCGGCGCCGAGAGAGGAGACATCGATGGTGAGATCCTGATTCCCGATCCTGATGGAGATTGGCATCGCGTTTCCTTTCGCATTGGTGCGGCACCAAGCCATACCGTTCCGAACGGAGGATTTCCACCCAGTAGAGGGGCGGTACGGCAGCCACACCAGCCGCTGCCCTCGTCATTTCCTGATCGCGCCCAATCTCGCGATCACTTCGTTCGGGATGCCGTAGCGCTGGATGGCGTCGCGGTTGTTCCGCAAGCCGCAAATCTCACGCTGGATGAAGAACGCCCAGACGGCATCGGAGGCTTCGTTGAGAAGCCTCTCGCGGTCTTCGGCGCTCTGGCGGTCAGCAGCCCAGGCCTTCAGGGCGGCAAGGGCTGCCTCCACCTTTAGCCCGTGCCGTCCGAGCGAATCCGCGCGCGCCGACATCAACTCGTATTCGAGGACGTTGAAGCCGTTTCTATCCTGCTCGGATTGTCTGAAGGATTGCGGCAGACGAACGCTCATTGGCACAGGTCTCCGTTGGCGCGAGCCACAATATTAGCCAATCCTGCCCAAAATTAAAGAAGGTGAGCATGATGTCGTCCGAAAACCGCTCACAGTTTCAGTATCATGCTCCTGACATCGAGAGGGTGGAAACAGGCCTATCCTGCCGTGTCGGCGCGTGGCATAAGGGCGCCAAAATCTCTTTCCAGGCTCCCGCGCAAACCATGATCCGTATCGAAAATATCAGCAAGCAGCTCAGCCATCGCATCCTCTTCATCGAGGCGTCCGCAGCGCTCAACAGAGGCGAGAAGATCGGTCTCGTCGGCCCGAACGGCGCCGGCAAGACGACCGTCTTCCGGATGATCAACGGCGAGGAGCAGCCCGACGAGGGGCAGGTCTCCTGCGAGAAGGGCGTCACCATCGGCTATTTCAACCAGGATGTCGGTGAGATGGCAGGCCACAGCGCCGTTGCCGAGGTGATGAATGGCGCAGGTCCTGTCAGCATCGTTGCTGGGGAATTGCGTGAGCTCGAGGCGGCCATGGCCGATCCCGAGCAGGCCGACAACATGGAAGAGATCATCGATCGCTACGGCGAGGTGCAGGCGCGCTACGAGGAGCTGGATGGTTATGCGCTCGAGGGACGCGCCCGCGAAGTGCTCGCCGGCCTAAACTTCAGCCAGGAGATGATGGATGGCGATGTCGGTGCGCTGTCGGGCGGCTGGAAGATGCGCGTGGCGCTCGCCCGCATTCTGCTGATGCGTCCCGACGTCATGCTGCTCGACGAGCCGAGCAACCATCTGGATCTGGAAAGCCTGATCTGGCTGGAAGAATTCCTGAAAGGCTATGAAGGCGCGCTGCTGATGACCTCCCACGACCGCGAGTTCATGAACCGTATCGTCACCAAGATCATCGAGATCGACGGCGGCACGCTGACGGCCTATTCCGGCGACTATGAATTCTACGAGCAGCAGCGGGCGCAGAACGAGAAGCAGCAGCAGGCCCAGTTCGAACGCCAGCAGGCGATGCTCGCCAAGGAGATCAAGTTCATCGAGCGCTTCAAGGCACGCGCCTCGCATGCCTCCCAGGTGCAGAGCCGCGTGAAGAAACTCGAGAAGATCGATCGGGTGGAGCCGCCCAAGCGCCGTCAAATCGTTTCCTTCGAGTTCCAGCCGGCGCCGCGCTCCGGCGAGGACGTGGTCAACCTGAAGAATGTCCATAAGAAATACGGCAGCCGCAGCATCTATGAGGGTTTGGATTTCGTCGTGCGCCGTCGGGAACGCTGGTGCATCATGGGCATCAACGGCGCCGGCAAGTCGACGCTGCTGAAGCTGGTGACCGGCTCCACCGCGCCTGATCAGGGCAGCGTTGCGCTGGGCGCCAGCGTCAAGATGGGTTATTTCGCCCAGCACGCCATGGACATATTGGATGGCGAACGCACGGTGTTCCAGATGCTGGAAGACCAATTTCCCCAGGCCGGGCAGGGGCCCTTGCGCGCGCTGGCCGGCTGTTTCGGGTTCTCCGGCGACGATGTCGAGAAGCGGTGCCGGGTCCTATCCGGCGGCGAGAAGGCGCGGCTGGTCATGGCGATCATGCTGTTCGACCCGCCGAACCTGCTCGTGCTCGACGAGCCGACGAACCATCTCGACCTCGACACCAAGGAAATGCTGATCAAGGCGCTGTCGCAATATGAGGGCACGATGCTGTTCGTCTCGCACGATCGGCATTTCCTGGCCGCACTCTCCAACCGGGTACTGGAGCTGACGCCCGAGGGCATCCATCAATATGGCGGCGGCTATACCGAATATGTGGCGCGCACCGGCCACGAGGCGCCCGGCCTGCGAAGCTGACGATTTTCTTTGCGCGGCATGTCGAAACCGTCAGCGTCGGAACGACAAGCGGAGAGCCGGCCAGCGATATCGGTTGGCCGCTCGAAGCAACTCGATGCAGCGCAGGCGCATCAACTGGTCGAGCCGGTCGCAGTGTCAGCGCTCGGTTCGGGCGCACGCGTGCTGCTGACGATCAAGGTCGATGACGTCGATGCGGTTTTTGCAGAACTGCGCAAACTCGGGGTCACGCTGCTCAACGGCCCGACCGATCGCCCATGGGGCCGCCGCACCGCGGCTTTTGCCGATCCGTCGGGCCATGTCTGGGAGGTCGCGCGGAATTGCGCCAAAGCATGTCGCGCAAAAGTGTGCAGCGGTTTGCGATAACGATATGCGCAAAAATAAAGATTTAAAGCGACGCACTTTAGACGGCTGTTGCAGTACTCTGATGCCACCTTCGTATTTTGCCGTCATCGGCCGTACAGGCAGGCGGCTTCTTCCACGCAAAGAACGGATTCGGCGGCTGTTGCCACGATGATGACCAAATTCCGTGGTGTTCGGAGGCCTCTTCATGCAATCGGGGACGGGCGCATCGGCATGGACTGGATCAATCGCTACATCGATCAGCCGCTACTGCACGGCGCGGCGGGTTTGCTGCGGAGTTGGCATATCCGCACGCGGCAACCGCCGGAGCTGCTGGAGCCGACGTGGAATCTCGTTGTGCTCTCCTTTCTCCTGATCGCGAGCGGGCAGGTCATGGCCGGCGAGACTTTCACGCTCAGTGTTGCCGCGCTGGTCATGCTGGCGCTGCCCTCCGCTCGAAAGCTGCTTTCGGCTGTGAAGGCAGGGCAAGGCGGATACGGCGCCCGGGAATACAAGTCGCTGAGAGCGCGCGCCATCGCTAAACGTGAGGCGGAGTGGTCGGTGCGGATCATCGTCCTCTTCGCATCCGCCTGCCTTCCGTTCATCGCCCGCATCGACGATCCGGTGGGAGCCTATTTCATGCTGGGAGCCAGCATCTGGTTCGTCCTGACCGGGCCGCTCAAGGCCTATCTCGACGCAGCCGAACCTCCCGAGCCGAATGAAGGCGACCGGATGTACAGCGGCGTCTTTCACGTCGGCTGAATGGAGCTGATGCGACGCTGCATGTCCCGGCCATCAGACGGACGGGAACCAAATGGGGCTGCCTTCGTTATCACCGCAGCAACGTACAAGGAGATTGCGATGCTTTATTACGCTCTCGTGTTTCTCGTCGTGGCCTTGATTGCCGGCGTCCTCGGATTTGGCGGCATCGCAGGGGCTTCAGCTTCCATTGCCCAGGTTCTGTTCTTCATTTTCCTGGTGCTGTTCGTCGTCTCGCTCGTTATGCAACTGATGAGAAGAACCTAGTGCGAACAAATCGAGCATAAAACCCGGCGAACATTGCCGGGTTTTTCTTCATTGCCACATCCGGTTTGACGCCTCCGTCACTGAAGGTTTCCGTCCCGGTCGTGGTCGGCTGTCGCGAAATCCGCCATCACCCGCTGCATGAATTCGCTGCGGCTGATGCGGCCGTCGTGGTTCGCGTCAGTCAAAGTGAATTGCGCGACCGTCAGAATCTGCACCGTCTCATCGGACTGCAGGCTGCCGTCCTTGTTTTTGTCGAGACTTCCGAAAGCCGTGCCCATGAAGGTCTCGTATTCCGATCGGTCGACGGTCTTGCTGGTATTCGTGTCAAGCCGATCCATCTGGCCCTGATACATCGATCCAGGCTGTTGCTGTTGTTGCGCCACTGCCCCAACGCATTGGCCCAGTATGAATGTGGTCACCAAAGCAAAGGTCTTCATCGCTTGTTATCCCTCCCCAATTAGCGGCAAGCCAGACGGTTGCCGACGTAACCGCCGCCGCCGATGCCGGCGCCGATAGCAAGCACTTGCCCGGTTCCGGCGCCGATCGTGCTGCCGATCAAGCCGCCGACAATCGCGCCGCCGACGGTTCCCGCAATGCAGCCGAATTCGGAATTGCGATCCGAGACGGCCTGTGACGTCGGGCCGGACTGGCAGGCGGAGATGGCAAGGCATCCCGCCAGTATGATGTTTGTCCTGCTTATGCGCATCTTTCCCTCCCGATAGATTGCCCGCCATCTCCAATAGAGATCGGCGGGCGTACGATTGTCCGCCCCCCGCGAAAATATCGCCTGATTATATTTCTCAAATTCAAACTTTGGTTTCTGTTCGAACAGAAGCATAATTCCGGAAAGCAAGCGGAAATTCTGCGGCAATGCCAAGACATCATGCCGTTTCCTCTCCAGTTAAAGTGCCGCATGGAGAGTATCTTCAAATAGTACAGATATCTATATGGCATGGCAACCTACGCGATCATCGATCGTCTACGCAAATAGGGGTGCCTGCGATGTGCATAGTACCGCTCGTTGAGAGTTGACAGCGCTCGGGATCGTGCCTTTCCGGCAACCATCGCTGATAACATCGTTAAATAACCGGATGACGCGAAAAGATGCCTTCGAAATGTCCCAAAGGGGGCTGAACCGTATGCGTGTTTGTCGCTTGCGCCCTCCCACGCGCTTCGACATGCGATGCGTAAATGATGCCGGTTCGGGATCGTTTTGCGGTTCCGTCCGTTATCTGTTGCCGAATCTGGTGGCGAGTAGCCGGGTATGCTCCCGTCACGATTTGAGAAGGAGAGACTTATGAAGAAAATTGTTGCGACGGCGTTTGCCGCGGTATCGTTGACGCTTGTCGGCGCAGGGGCGGTCAATGCCGCTGACCTCGTCACGAGGACATATGAAGAGCCGGACCTGCGCAATGGCGTGAAAATCGGCTACCTCACCTGCGATATTGGTGGCGGCACGGGTTATGTGCTTGGTTCATCCAAGGAAGCTGATTGCATCTTCCAGTCGACCGTCGGCAACGAACTTTCGGATCGTTATACCGGCGAAGTGAGAAAGCTCGGCATCGACATTGGCTTCACCACGCGCAGCCGCCTGATCTGGGCCGTGTTCGCGCCGACGGCCGGCTATCACCGCGGATCGCTCGCCGGCCTCTATGTCGGCGCTACCGCCGAGGCGACGCTCGGCGCCGGTGTCGGCGCCAATCTCCTGGTTGGCGGCACCTCCGGTTCGATCCATCTGCAGACGGTCAGCCTGACCGGTCAGCTCGGCCTCAACGTTGCGGCCGGCAGTGCCTCGATGACGCTGACGGCAGCGAATTAATATGCCTGTTTGGCGCCTCCCGCCGCATAGCGGCAAGGGGCGCTATCTCTTCTGAGGAGCGATTTCGCGCGCTCGCACGCCCAAGCCGGATCACGACATCATGGATATTCGAATAGGAACGCCCGACGAGGACGAGGTCTTGGTTGGGCATTGTCGGAAGATCGGGGATGGCTACGGCACGCCGCCCGAGCACTATAGAGGGCGTAGCATTGGTTTCACATCAAACTACGCTATTTGAGAGCAAATAGAGGACGCTTAGGAAGCGTCGTCAGATAGCCAAATCCTCAGTTTGCCGACTGACCTGAAGCCGAGCTTTGTCATTTCGTTTAATGCTGCGCCACTGTCATACCCGACCAGCGGCACATCGGGTGAAAAGGCGATAGTGGCCAACGAAATGACATCTCGGAAAGCCTGCGGCGAACCAGTCAAGCTAAAGATATTGGAGATCCCTACAGCTTGGGGTGATCGATTTACGATGCAGCCCGCATCAAAACCATCGCCGGCCCATCGGCCGTAGATATGCATGTTGGGATCGGAAAGCAGCGCCGGTGTGAAGACGTTGGCATCGGTCGGGCTACCAGCCTCTTTCCAGGAATGTTCCCAGCGATCCAGTGCCGCCGCATCGCGAATGCGTGCCCAATCTTGAGGCGTACGCGCTGAAAGTCTGTGAGGTTCAGCCCAAATCCATGATGCGGAAAACAACAACTGGAATCCCTTGTTGACGAGATCCAGCCTGGAAAACCCGTCTTTGAAACCAGGTCGCCGTCCTAGTCGATCTGTCAGTCGACCGATTTCAATCAGCTGTTCCTCTGTTGCGTCCGGGTCGAGTGTCGTCATGTTGGAATAGTAGGGGGGCGCGATCGCATCGCTTGACCAAAATGCACTGGTCCGCTGATCAGGCAGTCCATGGGCACGGAGCATCGCCTGATAAAGGTCTGCATTGTTCGCGGCACAAATGCGCGCTTTTTCTGCATCGGATCGCACTGTGTGTTTCAGGATATTGCTTGGCGAGGAGCTGCGTATCATAAGAAATCCTATTGCTCGGAGGTCTGACATCTAGCCGGTGCATTCGCGATAAACAGTTGAGCGGCCCCGACTCTCTTGCCATCGAGTGGCTGGCGCCATGGTTTCTTTCCCTTCGCCCGCGTAGCGGCATGCCGTCGTTTGTCTGCTCTGAGATCAACTGGTTCGATTAGCGCGGGCCGTCCGTTCCGCCTACGCTTTTACTCGACCGGGTGCGATAAAAGTAGCGATCGTCGCCTCGTCATGGCCAGCCTCGCGCAGAAAGCGGCTGGCGAATTCGATGGCAGGGCTTCTAAGCGCATCGTCCGGTCTAATCAGGTGAAAGGCCACATGGTAATCGAGTGTCCGCTCCGAGACGGCTACGACGCGCCCGGTGGCCAGCGCGGCATCCGACAGCGGCGGGCGCGCGAGCGCGATGCCGAGCCCCTGCGCACAGGCATCGATCACCAGATTGTAGTCCTCGAAGCGCCGGTCGTGGCCGCGCGGCGTGTAGTCGACACCCTCACGGGAGAGCCAGCGGCGCCAGCCTTCAATATTCGAATCATGCAGGATCGGCATCTCGAGCAGCGAAAGGGCATCGGAGCGCTGCCCGAGCCGGTCCGCCAGCATCGAGGCGGCGATCGGAAACGATTTCTCCTGCCAGAGCGGCAGGGCACGCACGCCGGCCCACGGCCCCTTGCCGCAGCGAATGGCGAGATCCGTGCCTTCGCCGAAATCCGCCAGCCGGTGTTCGAGCGTCAACTCGACATGCAGCTCGTTTCCTTCGAGCTTCGGCAGGCGCTGAAACAGCCATAGAGAGGCGACGGAGGGCGTCACCGAAAGGCGCACCACTGCTTTGTTGCGACGAGGCAGCCAGCGCTCGCCGCTATTGCCGAGCAGCGCGAGCGCTTCCTCCGCCCGCGCGAAGAACCGCATACCTTCCGGCGTCAGGCGCACGCCCCGAGCTTCGCGCGCAAACAGCCGTACGCCCATCCAGCGCTCCAGGCGCGAGACCTGCCGAGACACCGCGCCGTGGGTGATGCCGCTTTCCTCCGCCGCGGCCGAGAACGATCCGAGCCGGGCGGCACGGGCAAAGGTCTCGAGCGTATCGAGCGGCGGAAGCACTGGCGAGCTGTGAACCATACGCACATTTGATCATCGATTGCGATGCTTTTCAAGCACGCATCGATGGCCTAATCCACTGTTGCAGGAACATGTGGAGGCGAAAATGAGCATGGCGGCAAGCGCACCGATTTCGACGAAACAGCAAGGCGGGTTTGATCTGGTGGCCTTTGCGGCGATCCTCGTCACCATCCTCTTCTGGGCGTCCTCCTTCGTGGTGATCCGGATCTGCCTCGGACCGCTGACGCCGATCGAACTGGCGACAGCCCGCTATGTGGCAGCCGGTGTCATCGCGCTCGTCTATCTCGTTATCTACCGGCCGATGCCGGAAAAACGCGATTTCGTTCGTCTCTCCGTTGCCGCCGTGCTTTTCATTGCTGCCTATGCGGTTCTGCTGAACACCGGCGAGCAGACCGTTGCCGCTGGACCGGCGAGCTTCATCATTAACACCATGCCGGTCTTCACCGCCCTCATCGCCACATTCGCGCTCGGCGAGCGCTTCGGCCGCTGGGGCTGGGCGGGCACCGCGATTTCCTTCGGCGGCGTGGCGCTGATTGCAGTCGCCTCCGACGGTGGTTTCAAGCTCGATCCAAATGCGGTCCTCATCCTTGGCGCAGCGCTTTGCTCAGCGATCGCCAGCGTGTTGCAGAAGCCGCTGCTCGGGCGGCTGCCGGCGCTTGCCGTCACTGCCTGGATCCTGCTGATCGGTTCCGTGCCGCTGTTTCCGGCCGTTCCAGCGACGATCCAGGCGCTTGCCGCCGCACCGGCGAAGGTGAACTGGGGGGTTGCCTATCTCGTCATCTTCCCAACCGCGATCGGCTACCTCACTTGGGCGATTGCCCTGAAGCGGTTGACCGCCGCCCGCGCCTCGAATTTCCTCTACGGCGTTCCGCCGGTCGCCACGCTGATCGGGTTCGTCTGGCTGAGCGAAACACCGACCATGCTCGGCGCAATCGGCGGCGTCATGGCAATCTTCGGCGTGCTGGTCGTCAACGTGATGCGGAAGCGGTAGCGTCGAATTCGGGCCGGGAAGGCGGCCCGGCAACAGATAGGCATTGCGCTGCGGTTCGCTTTCTCTAAAACGAAAGCAGATCGAAAGGCGCGCGCTCATGTTCTTGACCGACCGGCAAATTGAAATCGTGGCGATTGCGAAATCGAGCGGCAGGGTTCTGGTGGAGGAGCTCGCCTCCCGCTTTTCGGTGACGCCCCAGACGATCCGCAAGGACCTGAACGATCTCTGCGATGCGCAGCTGCTGACGCGCATCCATGGCGGCGCCACATTCCCGAGTGGGACGGAGAATGTCAAATACGAAGCGCGCCGCCAGATCGCCGCTTCCGAGAAACAGGCGATCGGCATTGCGACGGTCGAGCTCATCCCGAGCGGCGCCTCGCTCTTCATCAACATCGGAACGACGACAGAGGCGGTGGGCGAGGCGCTCGCCAACCATCACGAGCTGATGGTGATCACCAACAATATAAACGTTGCCAATAGGTTGCGCCTTTTCCCGGCAATCGAGGTGGTAATCGCAGGCGGGGTCGTGCGCGGTTCGGACGGCGGGATCGTCGGCGAGGCGGCCGTCGATTTCATCCGCCAGTTCAAAGTCGACTACGCCGTGATCGGCGCGTCTGCGATCGACATCGACGGTGCGCTTCTTGACTATGATTTTCGCGAAGTGAAGGTCGCTCAGGCAATCATCGCCAATGCCCGACATGTCATTCTCGTTGCCGATTCGACGAAGTTTGAACGCACCGCACCCGTCAGGATCGGCCAGCTTTCCCAGGTTCATACCTTCATCACCGATCACTGTCCGGTGCCGTCGATCCGCAGTCTCTGCCTCGAAAACAATGTGAAGCTGATCGAAACCAACGGCAGATTTCGTTAGACAGCCATCTCCCCACCAAACATTCGTTTGACATTCGGATCTCTTTCGTTTTAACTGATGTTGCTTTCGCAATTGCGCAAGTTTTGTGCGATGCGAAATTGGGAGTGGGCTCGGAGGGGATATTGGGCCGGGAGATTTACGACATATTCGTCATCGGCGGCGGCATCAACGGCTGCGGCATCGCGCGCGATGCCGTCGGGCGCGGCTATTCGGTGGCGCTGGCGGAAATGAACGATTTCGCCTCGGGTACCTCGTCGGGCGCCACCAAGCTGATCCATGGCGGCCTGCGTTATCTCGAGCATTACGAGTTCCGCCTGGTGCGAGAATCGCTGATGGAGCGCGAGATCCTCTGGGCGATGGCGCCGCACATCATCTGGCCTCTGCGTTTCGTGCTGCCCTACCACAAGGGCGGCATCCGGCCGGCCTGGCTGATCCGGCTCGGTCTCTTCCTTTACGACCATCTTGGCGGCCGCAAGCTGTTGCCACCGACATCGGTGCTTGACTTGCGCCGCGATCCGGCCGGAAAGCCGCTGAAGGCGCTGTTTTCCAAGGCCTTTGAATATTCCGACGGCTGGGTCGACGATGCCCGCATGGTGGTGCTGAACGCCCGCGATGCCGCCGACAAGGGCGCGACCATCATGCCGCGCACCAAGGTGGTGTCGGCAAGGCGCGAGAACGGTCTGTGGCATATCGAGACCACCGACGTGGTCACCAGCCGCAACGATAGCCATCAAGCTCGTATGCTGGTCAATGCCGCCGGCCCCTGGGTCGACCATGTCATACGTTCTGCTTTCGGCCAGAACGAAGCCCACCATGTCCGCCTCGTCCAGGGCAGCCATATCGTCGTGAAGAAGAAATTCGACGATCCGCGCGCCTATTTCTTCCAGAATCCCGACAACCGCATCATCTTCGCCATCCCCTATGAGGGCGACTTCACCCTGATCGGCACCACGGATCGCGACTACACCGCCGATCCCAAGGATGTCAGGATTTCGGAGGAGGAGACGGTCTATCTCTGCAATGCTGCGTCGGAATATTTCAAGGAGCCGGTCAGGCCGGAGGATATCGTCTGGACCTATTCGGCGGTCCGGCCACTTTATGACGACGGCGCCTCGAAAGCGCAGGAGGCGACGCGCGACTACGTGTTGAAGCTGGAGGGCGAAGGAAATGCCGCGCCGCTGCTCAACGTCTTCGGCGGCAAGCTCACCACCTATCGTCGGCTTTCCGAACATGCGCTGGAGAAGATCGGCGCTGCGATCGGCGTCAAGGGCGCCCCGTGGACGGCCAAAAGCCATCTGCCCGGCGGCGACTTCCCGGTCCGGGGTTACGATGCCGAGGTCGCCGATCTGAAACGGCGTTATCCGTTCCTCGCCGATCGGCACGCCCGCCGGCTGGTACGCCGCTACGGCACCAGGGCCAAAATGCTGCTCGGCGAAGCCCGCGGCCTCGACGATCTCGGACGGCTGTTCGGCGGCGATCTCTACGAGGCCGAGGTAACCTATCTGGTCGAATATGAATGGGCCCGGCACGCCGAAGACGTGCTGTGGAGGAGAACAAAGGATGGTCTGCGCCTTTCGAAGGAGCAGGCCCAGTCACTGGAGGAGTACATGGCTGCCATACCGGCGATGGTCGGATAGGCGGCGTGTGGTCCCCGCTGCGTGGAGGCACGGGAACAGGAATGCTGGAACTGCGGAAGGCCGCAAAGATGGTGGGAGGAGACTATCATATCCACCCAACCGATCTTGTTTTTGAAAGAGGAACGCTAAACGTTCTGCTTGGGCCGACCTTGTCGGGCAAGACCTCGTTGATGCGTCTGATGGCCGGCCTTGATCGGCCGACGACCGGTACGATCCATTTTGATGGCGCTGACGTGACGGGTATGCCTGTCCAGAAGCGCAACATCGCGATGGTCTACCAGCAGTTCATCAATTATCCGGCATTGACGGTCTACGAGAATATTGCCTCGCCGCTGCGGATTGCCGGCAAGGATGCCAAGACCATCGATCTGGAGGTGCGCAAGGCCGCCGAACTTCTGAAACTCGGGCCTTATCTCGATCGCACGCCGCTCAACCTCTCGGGCGGCCAGCAGCAGCGCACGGCGCTTGCCCGTGCACTCGTGAAGAATGCGAGCCTCGTTTTGATGGACGAGCCGCTTGCCAACCTCGACTACAAGCTGCGTGAGGAACTGCGGCAGGAATTGCCGCGCATCTTCGCGCAGTCCGGCGCAATCTTCGTTTATGCCACGACGGAACCCTCCGAAGCCTTGTTGCTGGGCGGCAATACGGCAGCGCTCAGTGAGGGCCGGATCACCCAGTTTGGCCCGACGGTCGAGGTCTATCGTCATCCACTCGATCTGACGACGGCGAAAACCTTTGCCGATCCGCCGCTGAATTTCATTGATCTGGTCAAATCGGAGGGCAACTTCCTGCGCGATGGCGTTTTGCTTTTTGCAGTGCCGCCGCATCTTCAGAATGTGCCGGACGGGCCGGCCACCATAGCGTTTCACCCGCATCATCTTGCACCAACTGCCCAGACGGCTGGTTCGGCGCGGATGACGGCAAGGACGCAGGTTTCGGAGATCACCGGGTCGGAAAGTTTCGTGCATCTGCAATTTGCCGACACCCGCTGGGTGATGCTTGCGCACGGCATCCACAATGTCGACCCGGACACGGATCTCTCCGTTTTCATCGATACGCGCCACCTGATGGCGTTCGGCGCGGACGGCCGGGCGATCACCACTGCCAGGCAGAGGGGCTAGGAGAAGATCATGGCACGTATCACCCTCGATCATATTCGACATGCCTATGGGCCGAACCCGAAGAGCGAGAAGGACTACGCTCTCAAGGAAGTGCACCACGAGTGGAACGACGGCGGCGCCTATGCGCTGCTCGGGCCTTCGGGCTGCGGAAAGACCTCGCTGCTCAATATCATTTCCGGCCTCATTCAGCCTTCAGAAGGGCGGATTCTCTTCGACGGGCAGGATGTTACGAACCTGCCGACGCAGCAGCGAAACATCGCGCAGGTATTCCAGTTTCCGGTCATCTACGACACGATGACGGTTTACGATAACCTGGCCTTTCCTCTGCGCAACCGCGGCGTGGCCGAGGCGGAAGTCGACCGGCGCGTCCGCGAGATCCTCGAGATGATTGATCTTGCCGGCTGGGCCAAGCGGCGGGCGCGCGGCTTGACTGCGGACCAAAAGCAGAAGATTTCGCTCGGCCGCGGACTCGTGCGCTCGGATGTGAACGCGATTCTCTTTGACGAGCCGCTCACGGTTATCGATCCGCATATGAAATGGGTGCTGCGATCGCAGCTGAAGCGGCTGCATAAGCAGTTCGGTTTTACCATGGTCTATGTCACGCATGACCAGACGGAGGCGCTGACCTTCGCCGACAAGGTCGTTGTGATGTACGACGGCGAGATCGTGCAGATCGGCACTCCGACCGAACTCTTCGAGCGTCCAAGCCATACCTTCGTCGGCTACTTCATCGGTTCGCCGGGCATGAACTTCATGCCGGCCAAGGTAGAGGGCAGTACGGTTCGGGTCGGCGAGCACGCGCTGTCGCTCGACTATGCGCCAAAGACTTCGTCGGCGTCCAAGGTAGAGCTTGGCATCCGGCCCGAATTTATCCGGGTCGGCCGCGAGGGTATGCCTGTGACGATCAGCAAGGTGGAAGATATCGGCCGGCAGAAGATCGTCCGCGCGCAATTTGCCGGCCAGCCAATCGCAGTCATCGTTCCTGAGGACGAGGAAATTCCGGCTGATCCCCGGGTGACCTTCGAGCCATCGGGCATCAGTATCTATGCCGACTCCTGGCGCGCCGGACCGGAGGCTTAATCATGGAAAAAACCTGGAACAACAAAGCCTGGTTTCTGGTTCTGCCGGTCCTCGTGCTGGTGGCTTTCTCGGCTGTCATTCCCTTGATGACGGTTGTGAACTATTCCGTTCAGGACACTTTCGGAAACAACCAGTTCTTCTGGAACGGAACGGACTGGTTTACCGAAATCCTGCATTCCGACCGATTCTGGGCCGCCCTGCAGCGAAACCTGATTTTTTCGTTGATCATTCTCGCTCTTGAGATCCCGCTCGGTATCTTCATTGCGCTCAACATGCCGAAATCAGGCATCGGCGTGCCGGTTTGCCTGGTTCTGATGGCGCTGCCGCTGTTGATCCCGTGGAACGTGGTCGGCACGATCTGGCAGGTGTTCGGCCGCAACGACATTGGTTTGTTCGGCTATTACGTCAATGCCATCGGCATCGATTACAACTATGTGCAGGATCCGCTCGACGCCTGGGTGACGGTCATCATCATGGATGTCTGGCACTGGACGAGCCTGGTCGTCTTGCTCTGCTATGCAGGCCTCGTTTCCATTCCGGATGCCTTCTATCAGGCAGCCAAGATCGACGGTGCCTCTCGTTGGGCTGTGTTCCGCTATATCCAGCTGCCAAAGATGAAGCGCGTTCTTCTGATCGCCGTACTGCTGCGTTTCATGGATAGTTTCATGATCTACACCGAGCCTTTTGTCGTCACCGGTGGCGGTCCCGGCAACGCGACCACTTTCTTGTCGATCGATCTGGTCAAGACCGCCCTCGGACAGTTTGACCTCGGTCCGGCCGCTGCCATGTCGCTGGTCTATTTCCTGATCATCCTGCTGCTTTCGTGGGTGTTCTACACCGTCATGACAAGCCACGACGCGGAGAATTGAAATGAGCGCCTCCAACGAAACGACAGCGAGCCGAAAAATCTCTGGCGTTACCAGTGTCGCAAGCGGGCTCTCCGCCGATGAAGTCGGCCGTCTGATGCGCCGGCGAGGCGAGGAATCGCGCTGGTGGTGGCTGGTTCCAACGATCTATATCATTGTGCTCCTGCTGCCGATCTATTGGCTCGTCAACATGAGCTTCAAGACCAACGCGGAAATCGTCAATTCTCTGACGCTTTATCCTCATAACCCGACGATCGCCAATTACGTGACGATCTTCACGGAAAAGGCCTGGTATTCCGGCTACATCAATTCAATCACCTATGTCGTGATCAACATGGTGATCTCGGTGGCAGCCGCGCTGCCGGCGGCCTATGCCTTCTCCCGTTATCGGTTCCTTGGTGACAAGCATCTGTTCTTCTGGTTGCTGACGAACCGGATGGCGCCGCCGGCGGTCTTTGCCCTGCCGTTCTTCCAGCTCTACTCAGCCTTTGGGCTCATCGATACGCACATCGCCGTGGCATTGGCGCATTGCCTCTTCAACGTGCCGCTTGCGGTCTGGATCCTTGAAGGCTTCATGTCCGGCGTGCCGAAGGAAATCGACGAAACTGCCTATATCGATGGCTATTCGTTCCCGCGCTTTTTCCTGAAGATCTTCACGCCGCTGATTGCGAGCGGCATAGGTGTCGCCTGCTTCTTCTGCTTCATGTTCTCTTGGGTCGAGTTGCTGATCGCACGAACGCTGACGACGACCGACGCGAAGCCGATCGCTGCCACCATGACCCGTACCGTCTCTGCATCCGGCATGGATTGGGGCCTGCTCGCCGCCGCCGGTGTTCTGACCTTGATCCCAGGGGCGCTGGTGATCTGGTTTGTGCGCAATTACATCGCCAAGGGCTTCGCCCTGGGGAGGGTTTGATGAGCTTTTCGCTTCCCGATTTTTCATGGATGGCATGGACCTGGCCGACGGCCACTTTCTTCGTCGTCATCGCATTGCTGCTGATCGGCATGGGGGTCTGGGAATACGCCGCTCCGGGCGGCAATCCCCGGATCGGAATCCTGCGCTTCGAGACGACGCGCGGTGACCGGCTTTTCCTTTCGCTGCTCGGCAGCGCCTTTATCCATCTGGCCTGGCTTGGTCTCGTTGGATCAAGCCTCTGGTGGGCTCTCGCTCTCTCCGTTGTCTACGCCGTCGGCGTATTCCGTTACGTGTGAGGCAAACTGATGCAGACGGCCGGGGTTTTTCTGGCCGCCTGAGACGTGAAGACTGCAATCGCAAAACCCTGGGAGGATATCATGCGAAGGCATTTATTGACGACGACAGCAGCCGTGCTGCTGGCCATGACCGGGTCGGCCTATGCCGGCATGGACGAGGCAAAGACTTTTCTGGACAAAGAGATCGGCGACGTGTCGACGCTCTCTCGCGCCGACCAGGAAAAGGAAATGCAATGGTTCATCGATGCTGCGAAGCCTTTCCAGGGGATGGACATCAAGGTTGTTTCGGAAACCTTGACCACCCACAAGTATGAGTCCGAGGTTCTGGCTCCGGCCTTTACTGCGATTACCGGGATCAAGGTCACGCACGACGTCATTCAAGAGGGTGACGTTGTCGAGAAGATCCAGACGCAGATGCAGACCGGTCAGAACCTTTATGACGGCTGGGTCAACGACTCCGACTTGATTGGCACCCACTGGCGCTATCAGCAGGTGCGCAACCTGACCGACTGGATGGCCGGCGAAGGCAAGGACGTTACCAACCCCGGCCTCGATATCGACGACTTCATCGGCACCAAGTTTACGACGGCACCGGACAAGAAGCTCTACCAGCTTCCCGACCAGCAGTTCGCAAACCTGTACTGGTTCCGATATGACTGGTTCAACGACGAGAAGAACAAGGCCGATTTCAAGGCGAAGTATGGCTACGATCTTGGCGTTCCGGTCAACTGGTCCGCTTATGAGGACATCGCCGAATTCTTTACCGGCCGTGACGTCAACGGCAAGAAGGTCTTCGGCCATATGGATTACGGCAAGAAGGACCCGTCGCTCGGCTGGCGCTTCACCGACGCCTGGCTTTCGATGGCCGGCAATGGTGACAAGGGTCTGCCGAACGGTCTTCCGGTCGACGAATGGGGTATCAAGGTCGACGAAAAGTCGCGTCCTGTCGGTTCGTGCGTCGCGCGCGGCGGTGACACCAATGGCCCAGCTTCCGTCTATTCGATCCAGAAGTATCTCGATTGGTTGAAGGCCTATGCACCGCCGGAAGCTCAGGGCATGACCTTCTCGGAATCCGGTCCGGTGCCGGCACAGGGTAACGTCGCGCAGCAGATCTTCTGGTATACGGCGTTTACCGCAGACATGGTCAAGCCTGGCCTGCCTGTCATGAACGAAGACGGTACGCCGAAATGGCGCATGGCACCGAGCCCGCATGGCGTTTACTGGAAAGACGGCATGAAGCTTGGCTATCAGGACGTCGGTTCCTGGACGCTGATGAAATCGACCCCGACGGACCGTGCAAAGGCCGCGTGGCTCTATGCACAGTTCGTGACCTCGAAGACGATTGACGTGAAGAAGAGCCAGCTCGGTCTCACCTTCATCCGCGAATCCACCATTCGCGACAAGAGCTTCACGGAGCGCGCTCCGAAGCTTGGCGGTCTGATCGAGTTCTATCGTTCGCCTGCGCGTGTTCAGTGGTCGCCAACCGGCACCAACGTTCCCGACTATCCGAAGCTGGCTCAGCTTTGGTGGCAGGCTATCGGTGACGCCGCTGCCGGCGCCAAGACGCCACAGGAAGCCATGGATTCTCTTTGCGGCGAGCAAGAGAAGGTCATGGGCCGTATCGAGAAATCGGGCGTCCAGGGCGATATCGGCCCGAAACTCGCCAAAGAGCATGACCTCGCTTACTGGAACGCGGATGCGGTGAAGAAGGGCAATCTTGCGCCGCAGCTGAAGATTGAGAACGAGAAGGAAAAGCCGGTCACGGTCAACTACGACGAACTCGTCAAGAGCTGGCAGTCGAAGTAAGGCGGACCTCGGCCGGAGGCAACGAGGCTTCCGGCCATCACTTCCCGCCACCGGCCGCAAGCCGGTGGCACCCACAATCTTTCTCTCATGAAATCTCCGCATCCGCCCTCTTTGCCGGGCGGAGCGGTTTCGTGCGAGCCGGAGACGGATATGAGCGGCTATATTCTTTCGATCGACCAAGGCACAACGTCGTCGCGCGCGATCATCTTCGACAGCGACATGAAAATGGCCGGCTCGGCGCAGGCAGAGATCACCCAATATTATCCGCAGCCCGGATGGGTGGAGCACGACGCCGCCGAAATCTGGCGGTCCGTCGTCGATACTGTGCGCAGGGCGATCGCCGATGCCGCTATTGATGCCGCCGACATTGCCGCGATCGGCATTACCAATCAGCGCGAGACGGCGGTCATCTGGGACCGACGGTCAGGCGCGCCGCTTCACCGGGCGATCGTCTGGCAGGACAGGCGCACGGCCGAAATGTGCGAGAGCCTGAAGGCCGATGGCTACGAGAAGCTGTTCAGCGCCAAGACCGGCCTGCTGCTCGACCCCTATTTCTCCGGAACGAAGCTCGGCTGGCTGCTCGACAACGTCGATGGCCTGCGTGAGAAGGCCGAGGCCGGTGAGGCCTGCTTCGGCACGATCGACAGCTGGCTGATCTACAATCTGACTAATGGACGCGTGCATGCCACCGATGCGACCAATGCGTCGAGAACGCTGCTCTATAATATCGATGACGGTGCCTGGGACGGGGAGCTTCTCGGCGTTCTCCGCATTCCGGCCGCCATGCTTCCTGACGTCAGGGAATGCGCCGATGATTTCGGCCGCGTCGCCAAGGCGCTGTTCGGCGCGGAACTTCCGATCCTTGGTGTCGCCGGCGACCAGCAGGCAGCGGCGATGGGCAATGCCTGCTTCGAGCCCGGCATGATGAAATCCACTTACGGCACCGGCTGCTTTGCCCTGTTGAACACCGGCCGGGATCGTGTTTCCTCCTCCAACCGGATGTTGACGACGATCGCCTGCCGGCTCGACGGCGAGACGACCTATGCGCTCGAAGGCTCGATCTTCATCGCCGGTGCTGCCGTGCAATGGCTGCGCGACGGCCTCGGCATCATCGGCCAGGCATCCGAGGCCGGGGTGCTTGCCGCCAAGGCCGATCCCGAACAGCAGGTCTACATCGTTCCGGCCTTCACCGGCCTCGGCGCTCCCTATTGGGATCCGGCTGCGCGCGGCGCGATCTTCGGTCTGACGCGAAACAGCGGGCCGGCGGAATTCGCCCGCGCCGTGCTCGAATCCGTCGCCTACCAGACGCTCGATCTGCTGGTGGCGATGAAGAAGGACTGGGGCGTCAACCAGCTGGAAACCGTGCTGCGCGTCGATGGCGGCATGGCGGCTTCGGATTGGACGATGCAGTGCCTGGCCGACATGACCGGAAACCCTGTCGACCGCTCGGCGATCCGCGAGACGACGGCGCTTGGCGCAGCCTGGCTTGCCGGCTCGAAAGCCGGCATCTGGCCAGGCAAGCGGGATTTTGCGCAGTCCTGGGCCTGCGACCGCCGCTTCAGCCCTTCGATGGATGAGACCGAGCGGCAGGGCAAGATCATCGGCTGGAAGAATGCCGTATCCAGAATGATTTCGGACGCCTCGGCGGGGTAGCAGCGCGGGGCCATCGCCACGAGGCTTCCATAGCGATGGCAAGGCCTCCCGCAATTGTCTCAGGAAGACTTGTCCCTGCTATTTGCCGATGATCTCCTGTATGTCGGAGAGATCGATGCCGTGGGTATCGAACCACCACTCCGGTCCCCTATCGGAGTGACGGTCACGCAGACGCAGATATTTGGCGCGTAGCCGCTTCTGGCGTTCGACCTCTTCCGCGAAGAAGGGATGGTCGAGCGTGCCGCCCATCTTGTGGATGCGACGGAGCAGTTTTCGCAAGACGTATCCTTGCTCCTTGTTGCCCGGCCGATAGCCGCTTTCGACGATTGTCATCACCGTTTCGCACAGCGTTCCGAGCGCATCGTCTTGCGGCGTGCCGTTAACGATCATGTCGAGCCGTTCCGCGCCGAAGCCGACGTCGATGCAGCTTCCGAGCGGATTGACGATGTTTCCGATCTCGACGTCATCCTTGTAGAACTCGGTGCAGTAACCGCTGATGCTGCCGTCGCTCCACATGCATTCCGGATCCGGCACGATGGGCACGCGCCCGCCATAGAGCGGCGTCCATTCCACCAGACGGTCCGGATGGATCGTCACATGATCCGGCACGAGCCCCAGCGTTCCCAGAAACTCGAGCCAGAAATCGATGGCGTTGCCGACGGTCATTTCCCTGAAGGAGAAAAGACCGAGCATGGTGAAGTGGAGAAGATGAGTTCCGTCGCCGATCTCGTCGAGGTCGCCCATGCGCAGGCAAGCCTGGCTGTTTGCGACGGTTCCGCGATAGGAGGGATCGGAGAAGAGGGGCTTGTACTGCTGCATTCCAGCGCTGCAGAAGAGCGTGGTATCGTCATGCGGCCGTATGGATTCGATGCGTATGAAATCAATGCCCTTGGAAAGGCAGAAGTGTTGATATTGCTGGATCAGGCGTCCCGCGGTGACATAGGCAACCTCCTTCATTCTTCGTGTGCCTCAAGGAAAGATAGCGATCTCCCGCGCGCGGGGCAATCCGCCGCTATCGAAGACAAGCCGGGATGGCACTCTTGAACATTGGCTCACTTGAGGCTAAATATAACCTCAAGTGAAAAGGAGCTTTGCCATGACGGGATTTGCAGTCATCGCCGACGTTCTCGGATTGCCCGCCAGGGAACCGGCGTCGCGCTCAGCCTTTGGCCTGCTTTCCAGCATCGAGGAAGGATTGCCGGTCAAGGCGCTTGATCGCATGGCGCTGCTTCTGGCGCCTGACGATACCCAGTTCAAATATAGGCTCGTTCCAAAGGCCACCTATGAGCGGCGCAAGTCCAAGCATCGGCTCTCCTCCGACGAGGGCATAAAGCTCGCCCGTCTGGCGCGCGTCTGGGGATCGGCACTCGATGTCTGGCAGACCGAGGCCGAGGCGCGCGATTTCCTGTTTCGGCCGCATGCAATGCTGGAGGACAGGCGGCCGATCGACGTGGTCATCCAAAGCGAGATCGGCGGCGAGCTCGTGCTCGATATCCTCGGAAGCCTGAAATACGGCAGCGCTGCGTGAGCGCACAGGTTCTTGACCGCACACTCACATCCGTTCGCATCGGAGATCCCAACGGAGCCTATCCGATCTTCGACGCCACCGGCTCGACCATCGCGCCGGGGCGGTGGAACACATCGGGCAGCCCGATCATCTATACGAGCGAGCACTATTCGACGGCGCTGCTGGAAAAGCTCGTCCATGGCAGCGGGCGGTTGCCGCCCAACCAGCACTATGTCACGATCACCCTACCGCGGGGGCTAAGCTACGAAGTCTTCTCCGAGCCCGCGCTGCCCGGCTGGGACAGCATGCCGGCTGTTGTCAGCAAGGTTTTCGGCGAAAAATGGTGCCAGGAAAAACGCAGCGCCATCCTGCTGGTCCCAAGCGTCGTCGCCCGAGTCGACCGCAACATATTGATCAATCCGGCCCATCCGGAATTCGCCTCGATCGCGGTAAGCCTCCACCAACCGGTCTTCTGGGATCGTCGCTTGTTCGGCATGTGATGGGGAGGGCCCTTCAGTCAGCGCTCCTGCATCCCCGATCGGGATCACGCTCTGCAGCTCCTTTGCGGGTTGGCCTTCAAGCTGCTGTGCATCGGGCTCCGGAATGGCATCGGTCGCGAGCCCCGGCAATCTTACCGTTGAGGATGCCAGGCACTTAGTAAATTGGGAATCATGGACCGAAAAGAACCCATCGTCCGTTGTAGCAGAATGTACATTGCGCCTTGGCTTGCCATCGCGAGCCCTGAAATTCCCGGTTAGATAAAACGAAATTTACTGCGACAATATAATCGCCCCACACGCGGTCAGCAGTACTCCGAATCCGAAAATCATAAACGGAGTACCGAAACAAACCCTTGATTTGTTCGAAACTAGATCTTTTTCGTCGGTTGAATCGCCATTATACAACCTAATCCCGACGTTGCTGTCTAAATCAAAGTTCCAATTATTTCTTTTATAGAATATAACCTCTCGAACTTCCTGAATAACCAAAAATAAAACCACAATCGACAAGATTATCGCGCCGGCAACAACGCCACCGGTATCAAGATATTTCTCTGCTGAAAACATTTTCTTCCCTTTAGGTGCCGCCAGACTGGGTTTCTGCGGTGAGCGCTGCTTCGACTACTCACGCGTCCGTCTCCCATGGATTTATCACCGCTGCGCCGGTGTCATCGAAATCACCGACATTGCGAGTGACGACAATCAGATCATGAACGATCGCGGTTACGGCGATCAGCCCGTCGATATCGCCACGCGGCCGGATACCGGCGATACGGCCCCATTCGACGGCGATCTCGTCGGTCACCGGCAGGATCCGGTCGCCATGATCATAACGCAGCTTGCGTAGCCACTCGGCGAGATGCGCCGCGGTCTTCGGATCCGATTTCTGTTTGAGGGCAATGCCGCGCATGATCTCGCCAAGCGTCAGCGCGCTCAGGTGGATGGTGAGGGGATCGACGGAGCGCAGCCAGGAGACCGCCTGCGGCGTGCCGCGTCGCGCCTCCGAGACGATGTTGGTATCGACCAGATACATCAGAAGGCAACGTCGCGGCTTGGCGTCTTGTTGCGTGCTTCGACCGCATCGGCGAACTCATCGTCCCAGGCGGGGCCACCGAGAAGGTCGTCGACGAGCGTCGGCCTGCCGGCGCGCAAGGCGTCATAGTCGCGGGCGGACAAAACGACGGCCGTGCGCTCGCCACGCACGGTCACTACCTGCGGCCCTTCTTGTCGGGCCTTCTGCACGACCTTCGAAAATTGGTTTTTGGCGTCCTGCAGTTGCCATTCCATCGATTCCGCTCCTAGCTAGACTGTCTAGCTATGTAGGCGCGGATGCTTGTACGTCAACGGCGGGACGTTCCTGAACGACAGAGTCCGGTTCTGCTATGAGGTGTCATAACAAAGTTCGACATCGTTGTGTTGGTGATCGGCGCCTGTCGGTCTTACTGGAAGCCGCGATCACGCTCTCTGCCGCGGCGAGCGGGCCATCAGCCTAGCATAGGCGATGGCCGAGAGCATGTTGACGTGGTTTGCCTTGCCGGTGCCGGCAATGTCAAAGGCGGTGCCATGATCGACCGAGACGCGGTCGATCGGCAGGCCGAGCGAGACGTTGACCGCCGTGTCGAAGGCGACGAGCTTGATCGGGATATGACCCTGGTCGTGATACTGGGCGATGACCAGATCGAAGGCGCCGTTATACGCGCGGGCAAACACCGTATCGGCCGAGATCGGCCCGACGACGTCGATGCCCTTTGCCTGCGCCTGCTCGACGGCGGGCGCCAGGAATTCCGCGTCCTCGGTGCCGAACAGGCCGTTTTCGCCGCAATGGGGATTGAGGCCGGCGACGGCGATGCGCGCCTTGCGGCCGAGCCGCAGGAAATGCCGGTGGCCGGCTTCGATGGTTGCCAGCACCCGCTCGGTCTTGGCGCTCTCGATCGCACCCTTCAGCGAGATATGGGTGGAGACGTGGATGGTGTTCAACCGCTCGGAGGCGAGCAGCATGAAGGAGCTCTTCGAGCCGGTGAGATGCGCGAGCAGCCCGGTATGGCCGTCATGGTGATGGCCGGCGAGGTTCATCGCCTCTTTGTTGATCGGCGCGGTGACGATGACGTCGGCTTGACCCGACATGGCGAGATCGACGGCGCGGGTGATGTAGCGCACCGAGGCATCGCCGGCGACGGGGCTGACCTTGCCGATTTCGGGGAGGGCAGCGCCGAGCGCGACTTCGTCGACGGCGATCCTGCCGTCACCGAGTGCATCGGCAGGTCCGAACCGCAGTCCGGTGCCGCTGACGCGGTCGGCGCGCTCCAGCGCTTCGACATTGCCGACGATGACGAAATCGCGGCGCTCTTCTCTTGGAAGGGCTGCCAAGGCCTTGACGATCACCTCGGGGCCGACGCCGGCCGGATCGCCGAGCGTTACCGCGACTTTAGCATTCCTGTCCATCGATCGAATTCCTCCTGAAAACTTTGTGGCCTAGAACGCGGCTGCGTAAATCGAGCGAATGTCGGCGCGCGAGAGATCGCGCGGATTGTTATCGAGCAGACGGCGAATGGCAAAGGCGTCATCGGCCATGGCGTCGAGGTCGCTTTCCGGCACGCCGAGACCGGAGAGCTTCATCTCGATGCCGAGTTCGGCGCAGAATGCGTAAGCCGCATCGAAGACGGAGGTGACGTTCCCGGAGGTTTCACGCCCAAGCGCTTCCATTACCGCCTTGGTTTTCTCAGGCGCGGACGGTGTATTGAAGGCGAGAACATGCGGAAAAATCAGCGCATTGGCTGCGCCATGGGCGACATGCCAGCGCGTGCCGAGGGGATAGGCGAGCGCATGGCCGCCGGCAGTGTTGACCGGGCCGAGGCAGAAGCCGCCGTAAAGCGAGGCGAGCGAGAGGCCGGCGCGCGCTTCGGCGTCATTGCCGTCCTTGACGGCGCGAGCGAGATATTTGCCGACGAGGCGGGTTCCCTCGATCGCATAGATGTCGACCATCGGATGGGCCTTGCGGTTGGTGAAGGCCTCGACGCAATGGGCCATGGCATCGACGCCGGTTGCCGCCGTCGTGCGGGCCGGGACGCTGAAGGTCAAAGCAGGATCGATGACGGCGATATCGGCCAGCATATGCAGGCTTTCCACGGCAAGCTTTGCCATCGTCGCCGGATCGGTGATGAGCGCGCGGATGCCGGCCTCGCTGCCGGTGCCCGATGTCGTCGGCACTTGGGCAAGCGCGACCTTGCGCGGCCCATGCACTTTGTTCGGACCGACGACCTCCCGCAGCGTCTGGGCGGAACCGGCAAGCACTGCGGCGAGTTTTGCCAGATCCATGGCGCTGCCGCCGCCGAAGCCGACGATCAGTTCGGCATCGGCGGCGTTTGCCGCCGCCAGGACCTTTTCGAGATTGGCCGTATCCGGTTCAGGCGTCACTTCGGCAAAGACCGTAACCTCGCCCTTCAGCTCCAGCACGTCGACGCGCGAAGCGTTGAAGGCATCGGAGATGACGAGCGTGCGCCGATAGCCCTTTTCATCAGCCCATTTGCCAAGCTTTCCCGCCGTGCCGACCCCGAATTCGATCAGATGCGGCCGAACTATCGTGATCGGCGAATCCCAGCTGGCCATGAACCAGTCCTCCCTGCAAGATCTTGCGGCACTATCGTCGCCCTCTTTAATGTAAAGTTGTAAGATCAATGTCAAGCCGACATTCCAGCGAGCGGAATTTTTTATCATCGGATGTGCGCTCGGCCGCGCGCTTTAAGGCGGCGTTTCGCGCTGGTATCGATAAAGATATCAAAGTATTATTAAGTCTGTAGTGATGAAACGACATATCAGACACCAACTAGCCATCAACTTTGCGGCGGCGGTGAATTGCCCAAACCTGCTGTCAATTTTTCTGTCAGCCAGCCCCACACCCGCTGTCATCCCGCATGCTTGCGCATGCGAGCGGATGCAGGACGACAATTTTCCGGCTGCCGCTTTGTTTACGGCAGGAATTGCCGGGCGAGGCGCACATATTTGATGGCGCGTCGGTAGTAGGTGTAGGCGATATGGAGCGTGCCGTCGCTGCCCTGGACGATCGAGGGATAGGAGAATTCGCGGTTCAGCGAATCCTTCGAATTGTTGCTGAGACAGAAGCCGTCGCCGGTATCGAGGTCGATGCGATGCGGAAAGCTCTTGCCGCCATCCCTTGATATCGCAAGGCTCAGCGGCGCGCGCGGAACACCCCAGACGGCCTTGCGTGAGCTGGTATCGGCAACGACGGCGGTCTCTCCAGCCTCGCCACTCTCTATTTCGTCGTAGAGAGACTGGCGCCGCGCGTCCGACATGGCGGCATTCGAATGGTTGTAAACCATTGCGATTGCTCCATCATTCAGGACAGTGGCCTGGATCGAGGAATTGTTGTTCGGCAATTCGGCAGGCTCGGGCGCGCTCCATGTCTCGCCGCCGTCGGATGATCGGCTGGACAGGATGTTTTCGGCGAAACGGTTTCGGTAGAAGGCGATCATCTCGTCGCCGCCAAGCGGCAAGATATTCATGTGCACCGCGCCGATACTGTCTGGAATATCGCGCATTTCCCAACTGGCGCCGCCATCACGCGACATCAGCACGGCAGCCGTATCGGCATCGCCGCTCCAGCGCTGGCCATTCAGGCCGACGCAGCGGAAGACCGGAAGCAGCCAGTCGCCTTTGCCGTTGACGACGATCTGCTGGCGAACGAATGTGCCGGGGCTGTCGCAGAGGATACGAACCGGGCCGAAGGCCTGGCCGCCATCACCAGAAATCCGGCATTTGACAACCGAGCCGTCCTGATTGCCCGAGGTCTGCGAGGTATAGAGCAGCCATATTTTTCCGTCCGGAGCCTTGAAAATCAACGGGTTCTGTTCGGATTTCTCCGGATCGTCGCTCATTTTTTCCGGCACGGACCAGCGCTCGGAGCCCGGAGCCAGCCGCGACATGTAAATCGAGATATCACCCATGCCCTCCATCGTGCCACCGAACCAGACGCAGGTCAGCGTGCCGTCGCGCAGAAAGGCGAGATTTGCGGCATGGTTCTGGATGCAGGGGGAGGGCAGATAGGCATCCGCACGACCCTCGACCGTGGGGTGAGGGGCGATGACCCCGGTCATCAGGGCCGGAACGGCTTCCGAAGGCAGGCCGGTAAAACTCATGACGGATCTCCTCAAGGCAGCTTGGCGTAACTTTCGGCGAGTGCGGTATAGTCGGCATCGCCGAGCGGCATCAACGGTGCGCGCGTGCGCTTCCAGGCGGGATTGCCGGTCTTCAGCCCCACCATCGCCTTGATGGTGGGTATCTGGACGTAGGAATTGGAAAGCGTGCGATAGGCGTTGATCCGGGCCTGCGCCGCCTCGACATCTGCGGCGCGCGCCTCGTCATGGACATGGTCGTAGACGGTGCGGAGCGAATTCGCCACGAGATTGGAGGTGGCCGTGATGCAGCCAGCGCCGCCCGCCTTCAGCAACGGCAGCAGCAGCGGGTCGGCGCCCGCTAGCACCGAGAAGCCTGGATAGGCGGCGATGATCGCCTGCATGTTATTGAAATCTCCGGCAGATTCCTTGATGCCGACGACCGTTTCCGGGAAGGCCGCAATCAGCCGCCCGATCAGCGGAATGGATAGCGGAACGCCTGAAACCTGCGGAATATGATAGAGGATGACCTGCAGGCGGGTGTCGGCGACTTTCTCCAGCACCTGCGAATAGGCGGCGAAGAGACCATCGTCGGAGACGCCCTTGTAGTAGAAGGGTGGCAGCATCACCACCTTGGTGACGCCAAGCGACAGCGCGTGCCGGGTCAATTCCACGGTCTCGGGAATGGCCACAACGCCGGTGCCCGGCAAAAGCCTGTCGGCGGGAATACCAGCCTCAAGTGCTGCTTCCAGAATGGCGCGGCGCTCGGCTCCGGAGAACGAATTGGCCTCGCCCGTCGTGCCAAGCAGCGCCACGCCATGGCATCCCTCGGCCAGCAGCTGTCGGCAATGATCGGTGAATAGTGCGAGATCGGGTGAATTGTCTGCAGTCAGCGGCGTTGCGGACGCGCTGAATACGCCTGTAATCCTGTGATGGCTCATTTTGCCCTCCTCGGCGCGTCCTGTCCGGGGATCCGTGTTCGAACGCCCGGCTGCGCATTCGATGTCATTCGTTTGTCGCCATGGAGAGCAAGAACTTTTCCATCGCCGCGCTTTTGTCAAGAAGACAAAACGCGGCGATGCAGCCGCTAAAACCTATCTATCTGTTATCATTTGTATATTTTTAAGATAAAATTTTGATTGGATGAAAATAGAGATTTTTTGTTGACATATTTACAATAACGAGAGAACGATACGGAACGGATTGTGCTGCGCCTGGCAGGTGCAGGGAGAGCGCTGCCGAATTCACTCTGGGAGGAATGCCATGTCTGATCAATCGGATAAAACCAATATATCACGTCGCAACGCGCTGAAGCTCGGCCTTGCAGCCGGCGTCGGCCTCACCGTATTCGGGATGAATGCCCGCATCGTCATGGCCGATGAAGGCCAGGTCCTGAAGGTCGCGCATCCGGCCTTCGACCAGGACTGGTCGCCGCTGCGCGGCGGCGGCAGGACGTTCCGCTGGAATTCGATCTGGTGGGCATCGCCGATGTATTTCGACAGCAAAGGCAATATCAAACCTTACGTCTTCACCAGCTGGGAATCGGCTGACAACACAGTCTGGACCTTCAAGATCGACCCCAAAGCCGTCTTCTCCGACGGCAGCAAGATCACCTCGGCGGACGTCAAGGGATCGTGGGAAGTCGCCTCGATGCCGAACACCAAGAGCCAGCGCGCCGACCAGGTGCTGAGCAAGGTCAAGGGTTATGCCGAAATCGCCTCCGGCTCCGGCAACGAGTTGACGGGTGTCGCGACGCCCGACGATGGAACGGTCGTCGTGACGCTGGCAGCCGCCGATCCGATCTTCTTCATGCGCCTGGCAAACCACATCGCGCCGATCACCAAGGCGTCGCAGTCGCGCGGCAGCGACGGCGAGGAGATTATCGACTGGTACAAGCCTGACAGCAAGCCGGTCTTTTCGGGTCCGTTCAAACTCACCAGCATCGACATCGACGCCGGCAAGATCACGTTCGAGCCGAACGAAAACTTCTTCGGACCGAAGCCGAAGCTTGCGCGCATCGACATCACCTCGATCGAGGACAATGTCTCCGCGACGTCGCTGATCAAGTCGGGCGAGTTCAACGCTCATACCGAACTGATCACCTCGACCATCATCCAGGATCTCGGCCCGGAATTTTCCGCCGGCCCGCTGATCCCGACCAGCCAGCACTTCTGGTTCAACATCTCCCGTGCGCCGATGGACGATCCGAAGGTCCGCCAGGCACTGATCATGGCGGTCGATCGCGATGGCCTGTTCAAGGCGTCCTACCCCGACGGGCCGCACAAGAAGGCCGATCAGATCCTCAACTCGGTTCCGGGTGCGGAGAATTCCGGCTTCGAGCCATACCCTTACGATCCGGCGGCTGCCAAGAAGCTGCTTGCGGAATCGACCTATGGCGGCCCGGAGCGCTTGCCGAAGATCCTATTCGTCGGCATCTCGGGGCCGGCCATTCAGGCTGCCGCCCAGTTCATCGCCGAGCAGTGGCGCCAGAATCTCGGCATCACGGCCGTCGACATGAAGCCGCAGCAGGACGCCTATGCGGGTCCGGATCAGAATTCGATCCAAATCTTTCGCGACGACGTCGGCACCCGTGTGCCGGATGCCGTCTCCTATCTGGCGGGCAGCGTCGCCTCGACCTCGTCGAATGCGCAAAACAAGCTTGGCGGATACAAAAACGACGAGGTCGACAGCGCTCTGGCCGAAGCCACGACCAAGGCTGCGGACGATCCGCAGCGTATCGCTCTCGCTCAGGCAGCCCAGAAGGCGTTCCGCGAGGATTGGGCTTTCATTCCATGGTATTCTCAGGCGATGTCGCGCTGGGCCACCAAGGACGTCAAGGGCCTGGAAAAGAACCTTGACTGGCAGGTCGTCGAACCCTGGAACATTTCCATCGGTTGATCCGGCGGAAATCGTTCCAATCGGCAATAACCCGCGCGAAGGCCGCAAGGCCTTCGCGCAAGTTTCAAGAAGAAGAGATGCGATCGCAGCCAAAAGCGGGAACGCATCGAACAACAGGTGGGAGGTGGCCTTGCTGCGCTACGTGCTAACCCGATTTGCCATCTGGATTCCGTCCGTTCTGGTGGTGATGCTGGCGGTTTACGCGCTGGCCTTCTATGGCGCCGGCGATCCGATCAAGCTGATCTTCCTGCGCGCGCCGGGCGACGTCGCCTATAATCCGCAGCGCATCGAAGCCATTCGCGAAAGTGCCGGCCTCAACAAACCCTTCATCATCCAGTTCGGCCTTTACATCTGGAACCTGCTGCACGGCCAGTTCGGCAATTCGCTGACCTCGGGCCGCTCCGTCTGGGCGATGGTCTCGGCCGCAGCCCCCGTCTCCTTCCAGCTTGCGCTCTGTTCCATCATCCTGACCGCCGTCGTCGCGATCCCGCTCGGCATGATCGCCGCGCTCAACCAGAATTCGCGCATCGACTATGCCATTCTGGGCTCCGCGCTCTTCCTCTGGGCGATCCCGGCCTATGTCGCCGGTCCGCTGCTGATGGTCGGCCTGATCGTGCTGCTGCCGGGTGCGAGCGTGCCCTATGGCTGGGGCGGCATCCTCGATGTCCGTATCCTGCTGCCGCTGCTCGTCCTTTCCTTCCAGCCGATCGCGCTGATCGTGCGTCAGACGCGCGCCGCCGTCATCGAGGTTCTGTCGGAGGATTTCGTCCGCACCGCTCGCGCCAAGGGCGTGCCAGAGATCATCGTGGCGCTGCGCCACATCCTGCGACCGGTGCTGACGCCCGTCGTCACGCAGCTCGGCCTGATCATGATCACCATCGTCAACGGCGCGATCTTCGTCGAACTTGTCTTCGGCCTGCCGGGCCTGGGCCGGTTGACGGTGCAGGCGCTGATCAATTCCGATTATCCCGTCATTCTGGCGATCACGCTGATCGGATCGTTCCTGGTGATGGTCTCGAACCTCCTGGTGGATGTGCTCTATCCGCTGCTCGATCCGCGCGCCAACGATTCAAGAAGGAGCCGCTGACCATGTCCGCCATCCCTCTTTCCACCATCGAAACCGTCGAAGAGCCGGTCAGCCTGTGGCGCGACGCCTGGTATCGGCTGAAGCGCAACAGGCTTGCCATCTTCGGCCTCGTCATCGTCGTGATCCTCGCCTTCACGGCAATCTTCGGGCCTTACCTCACGCCCTATGATTATCTGAGCCAGGATCTCAACGCCCGCAACGTCCTGCCGTCGATGAGCCACCTCTTCGGAACCGATGATCTCGGCCGCGACGTCTTCAGCCGCGTGGTTTTCGGCACGCGCACCGCTTTCCTCGTCGCCGTCATTGTCACCGTCTTCGCCGTGCTGATCGGCCTGGTGCTCGGGGCAGTCGCCGGTTTCTTCGGCAATCCGTTCGATCGCGTCATCATGTGGCTGACCGACGTGACGATGTCGGTTCCCAACCTGTTGCTCGTCGTCGTCATCAACGCCTCGCTGAAATCGCCGATCAGCAAATGGATGGAGGCGCGTTACCTCGCGACCCTCAATCCCTTCTACCGCGAAACCATGTGGGTGGATTTCATCCTCGTCTTCGGCTCGATGGCGCTGATCTCCTGGCCGCCTTACGCCCGTCTCGTCCGCGCCCAGGTGCTGTCGATCCGCAGCCGGCCCTATATCACCGCGGCCCAGGCGCTCGGCCTGTCGAACTGGATCATCATCAAGCGTTATGTCATTCCGAATGCGCTGGGGCCTTTGATCGTCTCGGTCAGCGCCGGCCTCGGCACGGCGATGGTGCTGGAAAGCGCCTTCAGCTTCCTGGGCGTCGGGGTCAATCCGCCGACACCGAGCTGGGGCAACATGATCTCCGACGGCCTGCGTGTCTGGCAGCATTATCCCCACCTTCTCGCCGCTCCGGCGGCCGTGCTCGGCCTTGCCTCAGTTGCCTTCAGCTTCCTCGGCGATGGCCTTAACGACGCGCTCAATCCGCGGGGCAGCAAATGATGGATACGAAAAGCACCGACCGCCTGCTCGATGTCAGGAACCTCACCGTCGAGATCGATGGCCGCAACGGCCCCGCCATCGTCGTCGACGGCATTGATCTGCATGTCAACAAGGGTGAGACCCTTGGAGTCGTCGGCGAATCCGGCTGCGGCAAGAGCCTGACCATGCTGAGCCTGATGCGGCTCCTGCCGAACAAGATCAAAGTCACCAGGGGATCGGCGACATTCGACGGCCGCGACCTGCAGACGATGTCGAATCGCGAGCTGCGCAAGGTACGCGGCGGCGATATCGGCTTCGTCTTCCAGGATCCGATGACCTCGCTCAATCCGGTGATGCGCGTCGGTGATCAGATCTGCGAGCCGCTTATCTATCACCGCGGAATGAAAAAGGCGGAGGCCCGTAGACGTGCCGTCGAGCTTCTGCGCCTTGTCGGTATTCCCGGCCCGGAAGAGCGTCTGCAGGCCTATCCGCACGAACTTTCCGGCGGCATGCGCCAGCGCGTGATGATCGCGATCGGCCTTGCCTGCAATCCGAAGCTTTTGATCGCCGACGAGCCGACGACGGCGCTCGATGTCACCATCCAGGCCCAGATCGTCGACCTGGTAAAGGATCTCAGGGCAAAGCTCGGCATGTCGGTCGTCTGGATAACCCATGATCTGGCGCTGATCGCCGGCCTCGTCGATCGCGTCGCCGTGCTCTATGCCGGCACGGTGGTCGAGGATGCGCCGGTCGACGAACTCTATGCCCGCCCGAGCCATCCCTATACGCGCGGCCTGCTGTCATCGATCCCGAAGCTCTCGGACCCGCCGGCAAGCCGGCTGAGCTCGATCGGCGGCACGCCGCCGGAGCCCGGCCGCCGGCCGAAGGGCTGCCCGTTTGCACCGCGCTGTCCGCTTGCCGAAAACATCTGCCACGAGAAGGTGCCGCAGCTTGAGCCGTTAAGCGGCAGCAGCAATCACCGCGCCGCCTGTTTCGTCGTCCAGAGAATGCAGGAGGCCGCATGATGGGTGCTCAACCGCTGCTCAAGGTCGAAAACCTGGTCAAGCATTTCCATGTCAAGCTCGGCGCCTTCGGCGAACGCTCGGCAACCGTCTATGCGCTCGACAATGTCAATCTAGACATCATGGAAGGCGAGACGCTGAGCCTGGTCGGCGAATCCGGATGCGGCAAGTCGACCACCGGTTTCACCATCCTCAACCTCTATAAGGCGACCAGCGGCAAGGTCGTCTACAAGGGCCAGGACCTCGCGACGCTCGATGAAAAACAGATGCGGCCCTTCCGCCGCGATTTGCAGATTGTCTTCCAGGATCCCTATTCGACGCTCAATCCGCGCATGACGGTGGGCGAGGCGATCGGCGAGCCGATCCTCTTCCACAAGCTCTGCACCAAGGCCGAGCTGAAGGACAGGGTCGCGACGCTGCTCACCGATGTCGGCCTGCCCAAGCGGTTTGCCCAGCGTTACCCGCATGAGCTTTCCGGCGGCCAGCGCCAGCGCGTCGTCATTGCCCGCGCGCTCGCCTGCCAGCCGAAATTCATCGTCTGCGACGAGGCGATTTCGGCGCTCGACGTGTCGATCCAGGCGCAGATCATCAACCTGCTGCTCGATCTGCAGGAAAAATACGGGCTGACCTATCTGTTCATCGCCCATGATCTCGCAGTCGTGCGCCATATCAGCACCCGGGTCGGCGTCATGTATCTCGGGCGGCTCGCCGAACTTGCCACCCGCGAGGAGCTCTTCGACAATCCGCTGCACCCCTATACCAGGGCGTTGCTGTCGGCCGTCCCGGAAACCGATCCGGAGCATGAGCGCACGCGCCAGCGCCAGATCCTGCAGGGTGATGTGCCGAGCCCGCTGAACCCGCCGTCGGGCTGCCGTTTCCACACGCGTTGCCCGATCGCCATGAACGTCTGCAGCAAGGTCATTCCCGCGTGGAAGGAGGCAAAGCCCGGCCATCTCGTCGCCTGCCACGCCGTCAACACCGGACAGACCGCATGACGCTGAAGGCGGCCATTATTGCCGATGATCTGACGGGCGCGCTCGATACCGGCACGCCCTTCGTCGAAGCCGGGCTTTCGGTTGCGGTCGCCGTCGATGTCGAGGCCGCAGAGGATGCGATCGCCACCGGCTGTGACGTTGTCGTCATCAACACCGCCTCCCGCGCGCTGGATGAGCGCGAAGCCGCCGAAAGAGTACGGTCGGCGGCAGCGGTGTTTCGTCGCGAGAAGCCGGCGGTCATCATGAAGAAGATCGATTCCCGGCTCAAGGGCAATGTCGCGGCCGAGAGCCTGGCGCTGGCGAAGGCATTCGATCTGAAGACCATCCTAGTAGCGCCCGCCATTCCCGATCAGGAGCGGTTGACCTACCGAGGGTGTGTCGTCGGCCGCGGCATCAACCAGCCGCTACCGATCGCTGAGCTGTTCGAAATCAGCGCGGACGGCGTCGTGATTGCCGATGCCGAGGACGATGGCGATCTCGACCAGATCGCGGAGGGGCATGACTGGCTGACGACACTTGCTGTCGGCGCAAGAGGCCTCGGGGCCGCGCTTGCCCGCCAGCTCGGCGAAATGGGGCGGCAGCCGCTGCCGGAATTTGCGGCGACCCGGCGCACCCTGTTCGCCTTTGGCTCGCGCGACCCGATTACTGCTATCCAGATGGACCGGCTCCAAGCCTCGGGTGTCCTACGCATGGTCGTGGACGCGCCGAAGGGGCAGGTCGAAGTCGGAGAGGGCATAGCGCTGCCGGCGCTGCTGCGTTGCACTGGCGATATGGCGGCCGATGCGGCACTGGTCGCCCGCCGTTTTGCGTCAGGCGTCAGAACGGTCATCGACGACACGAGGCCTGATATGCTGATGGTCGGCGGCGGCGATACGGCGCTTGCCGTTTTCCAGGCGCTCGGGGTCAGAGTTCTGGCGCCGAAGGGCGAAATCGAAGCCGGCGTGCCGTGGTTCGATGTCACGGCAGCCGACGGGCGGCATTTTCGGTGTGCCGTGAAGTCGGGGGGCTTCGGCAAGCCCGATAGTTTGTTAAGACTGGTTCTTTGGAATCGGGCGGCATAGCAAGATACCGCCGGGGAGAATGACGTGGCTGAAGTGAATGGCGAATCTTTGAACGCGGAAGCCGGCCCGCCGGGCAAGCCCGAACGCGGCAAGGCCGTCAAGCTGGTCGATCGCGTCTTCGACCAGTTGCTCGAGCGTATCCGCGGCGGAAACTATCCGCCGGATTCACGCCTTCCCGGCGAGCATGAGCTTGCCTCGATTTTGGGTGTGTCGCGGCCGATCGTCCGTGATGCGCTGGCGCGCCTGCGCGATCAGGGCATGGTCTATGCCCGGCAGGGCGCCGGCACCTTCGTCAGCGCGCATGGATCGCCGATGACGCAGCTTGCCTATTCGCCGGTGAAGACGATCGCCGACATTCAGCGCTGCTACGAATTCCGCCTGACGATCGAGCCGGCGGCCGCCTATTTTGCCGCCAAGCGCCGCAATGAGCAGGCGATCCAGAAGATCGCCAGCGCGCTTGCGGATCTGCGCGAAGCGACCAGCCATCAGCTTCACCGCACCGACGCCGATTTCCTCTTCCACCGCGCGGTCACGGAGGCTGCCAACAATCATTATTACACGGCGTCGATCGACGCGCTGAAGGCCCATATCGCCGTTGGCATGCATCTCCATGGCCTCTCTTTGCTTGGCCCCCGCCAAGGGCTGGAACAGGTCTACGAAGAGCATAACGCCATCTACAAGGCGATCGCCGATGGCCGGCCCGACGATGCGCAAAGACTGATGAAGGCGCATCTCGAAGGTTCTCGGGATCGTCTGTTCGAGGGTAGGGTGCTCGACCTATCCTTCTGAAGCACGTCCCACAGCTGGCAGCTCGAAATTGCCAGGGAGTTCCTGCCATACCGCGGGATGCTCCTTCGCTGGCAATTGTCAGCCGGATTTCTGCTTCTTGATGATGCTGATGTTGCCGCTCACTTCGAGGATGGCAAATTTTATCTCCGCAACGCTTTCAATGCCTTCCTGGCTTCGAGCCGCTTGCATGACGTCTTCCTTCTGCAGTCGGGCGCCTTTGAGCGCGCGCTCATCGTAGACGCCATCCGTCACCAGAACGGTCGGAACGCCATCGATGATATGAGCTGCGCGAGGCCACCACCTCTTCACGTAAGACAGGCCGATGTCGGTCGTAAACAGCGTGAGGATCAGGATAACGGCGTTGGTGATCGAGAAGTCATCGCCCAGCATCGCCTGCTGGGTAGTCTCGGAGATCACCAGCACGATGACCAGATCGAACGGGGTCATCTGGGCCAATGTCCGTCTTCCCGACAGACGGATGATCACAAGCAGCGTGAAATAGATTGCCAATCCGCGTAATACTGCATCCACCGTGCCGCCCTCATGGAAAGATGAACGTGGATTGGCTGCGAGTCTCCCCGCCCATGCCGATAGTGGCGCGGCGAGGGCCGGCGAGTTGCGTTTGCAGACGGAAGACGATCTGTGTCGGTTCTGCCGGGTCGGCAGGAAACACATAGCCTATCCGGCCACCGCGCGCGAAGGTCGCCTTTTGAGGCGGATCGATGCCCTGGACCGAAAAGCCTTGAAGAAAGGCGGCATCGATCGTGAAGACCCTGTCTTCGGATGACGGCGCGAAGGTCACCGTCATGTCCTCGGGAGCATTCCATCGGGAGATGACCGGAAAATCCACGGATCCTTCGGGCAACAAAAGTGTTTGCCGTGAAAACGGACCGCCTCTTCCAAGCAAACCCAGCAAGCAGGTCAGCAGAAGAAGCGTGAACACGATCCAGGAAGTACGTTGAACTGCCCAGAAGCTTCGCTGAAATTCGCTATGGTCAACCACACCTTCCGGCAACGCGAGCAATGTCTGTGTCTTACCCATGCCCCCTCCCTGTCCTTCATGCGGAGAACCTGGTTCGGAGGCAACCGTTCCCGGCAATGAGGGGGCCGTTGCCGTGTACATCGGATGGGTTGCAGTCCAGGCGTCTTCGCCGATCAAGGGAACGAAGATCACCCCGCCGAGATCTTCTTCTTCGAACGTGACGTCCCCGGTACGGGTGAGGCGTTTCAGGCGCTGCCCTTCACCGCGGCCGACCGGAATGATCAGCCGCCCTCCGAAGCCCAACTGTTCTTTCAAGGCGGCTGGCACCTCGGGCGCGCTCGCAGAAACAATAATGGCATCGAACGGAGCGGCTTCCACCCAGCCTTTGCTGCCGTCGCCGACGCGAACGTCAATGTTGCGGTATCCCAGCTTCTCGAACCGTTCCTTGGCTTGAAGCGCCAGCCCTTCATGGCGCTCGATGGAATAGACATGCCTTGCTATCCGGCTCAGGAGGGCTGAAGCGTAGCCGGAGCCCGTTCCGACCTCGAGCACTGTGTCGCCGGCATCCAGATTGGCCTTTTCGAGCATCAGAGCGACGATGAACGGCTGCGAAATTGTCTGGCCTTCGCCGATCGGCAGCGGCGCATCCTCATAGGCGCATTCCTCGGAGCCTGGAGGAACGAATTTTTCGCGCGGCACCGTGCGCATCGCTTCGGTCACGCGTGGATCGCGAATGCCACGGCGCGTAACGTGGTACTCCACCATGCGATCTCGGATGCGCGTCATATCCATGGATCAGTCCCACTGTCGCCGATTGCGCCTTGGGCAAACTTCTGGGTGATGCAGAATGTAAAACAAGTCAGCGGCTGGCGAGTTCCTGAGAGGAGCAGGTTTTCGGCAAGCGCCAAGGGTATAGCAAAGCGACACGCAAGATCACCAAGGCGAAACATTGTAAACATTGGCATGTCGCAGTTGGAAGTAGAATGTCGGCTACACAAATTTGCGGCGTAACGCATGTTATGGAACTAGATACATCTATGTTATTACAAAGACTTAAGTTCCGCTCTATCCTTTGTAGCCGCAACTTTGTGGCCGCAAAGTTGACGTGTCTTGTTCTGCAAAATTGGAATGTCACACTCGCGTGTTGAATAGCGCGGCCAGCGATCGAAGAACGAGACCGGCGACTCGATAGCTCCGGTTCTTCAAATCATGCCTTGAACCAGGTTAGATCAGCCTCCGTAAACGTCCGAACCGAGATTGCCATGATGCGCTTTCGCGGAAGTCTGGATATAAGCAAGCGTAAGCTTCGAACCCCACTGATGAACTGCACCAACATCAATTTCCCTTCTCCGATCCTCTTATCCAAGCACCAGAAAACGTTCTCATGATCAATCATACCAGCGTCTATTCGATGCCCGGAACGTGTTTTTTCGATCTAGCTCCTGCTGCGGGCGGCGAGCCCTATCGCATATTCCTTTCCATTCCGGCGGCGAGACCGCCGACGGGAGGATGGCCGCTTCTCGTCATGACCGACGGCAACGCCACTTTCCCCTTCGCGGTCGCCAGCTTGGTCACCCAGGCACCTTATCCGACGGGGACGAATGTCGGTTGGGGGGTGATCGCGGCGATCGGCTACCCGTCCGACGAGCCCTATGATCCGCTCCGCCGGTCTTGGGACCTGGGGCCTCCGCCGGTCAAATCCTATCCGCCGTTCGTTGAGGGCGGTCCGCCCGTTGTCATCGGAGGGACCGGCAAACTGGTGGATTTCATCGAGAACGAGCTTATCCCGCGGATTGCAGAGATGGTGATCCTGGATCCGAGACGCCGATCGCTTTTTGGACATTCCTTCGGCGGCCTCTTTACTCTCTATGCCCTGTTCGAGCGTCCAGCTCTGTTTGCCAATTGGATTGCGGCCAGCCCAACCATCTATTGGGAGAACAGCGAAATCCTCAAGAACGAGGCGCAACGTCAAGAGGCACCGGGGAATGCACCCTTCCTGCATTTGTCCGCCGGAGAATACGAAGGCGATGAGCTGGCACCCTTCCAGTACCGGAACGAGGATGCCCCTGCGCGTCTGGAGAAGAGGAAGACGGAGCGGACCGTCCTCCTGGCGCGGGAGATGGCGGAGCGATTAGACGGCACTGCAGACGGAGTGCGTACGGAATTCGAGCTTTATGCCGGCGAGACCCACATGTCCGTTCTTGCGGCGGCCGTGAATCGTGCGGTTGGAATCGCATTCGCCGTCCAGGATTTGACCGACGTGTGACGCTCTCTACAAGGGTTTCATCGGTGAATACGATCCGGCGGTTAGACGATCGTACTTGAAGTCGGTTCCGGCTGGGGCCGAAATGGGGCACTCCATATTGACAGAATCAGAGCAATAACACATCGAAGAAATGGTAGAAATCTGGCAGGCCAATCACGGACAGGGTAATGGATAGTCTTAAAACGCTGATGACGGACCCTGCAACGCGGGCACGCGTGGACAATGAATGGGATAAGCTGGGGACAGATTTTGCCGCAGCTTATGCCGCGATGCCAGCCAAGTACATGTCGCGGACAGAATTGTCTTTTCATACTTACGTCAAGCTTTTGGGATTTCTCAGTATCGACGTGGCCTCACTCGAGGGAGACATCGTTGAGATCGGAGTCTGGAAAGGCAAGTCTCTCGCCTTTATGCAAAGGCTTTCGTCACCTTCAACAAAGCTCGTTGGAATTGATCCATTCGAACTGCAAGGGCAGCTTCAAGAAGTCGATTATTTTCGCAATATTCTTTATAGAGCCTGCATTTTGATAAGAGGTTACTCGCAGAATGCCGTCGAGCGCACGCTGCAGGCTTCCCAACGGTTCAAGATTTTGCATATTGATGGCGGTCATGCGAGCGAGAATGTATGGGCAGATTTCCTTCTTTATGAGCGATTTGTCGTACCTGGTGGCTATATCGTCTTCGATGACTATGGCGATTTTGCCCATTCACCAGAAGTAGGACCCGCCGTAGATCGGATACGTGCAGCGGGCTTATTCGAAAGCTATGATATCTTGGGTCAATTGCCGGAGTACGAGCACAGCTACGTCCTGCGAAAGCGATAGGGCGAGTGAAATTCGCCGCTTCTCGAACGCCAGCGAGCATTCTGTCTTTACCCTCAGCCAGCTTTCGAGCCGCCTGAATTACCTTAGAAAAGATCTATTGTCATTTTGGAAGAGACGATGAATTCTGTCTTGATGCCGAGATAATCGCAGATTTTCGTGATTGAATTGAATATGTAAGAATCTCGTGGAACGCACTTGCGAATGCCCGAGGGCGTGCCACGTTTCTCCCAAAGATTATCTATGTATTGGGCGAGATCAGGGCCTTTTTTCCGGTTGTGCCTCTTCCTCTGCACAAGCCTCGCGTAACGTCCGCGCTCTATGATCATGGCAAGTAGTCTGCTTCGGTCGTTCGGAGCGCCGATCACCGCTCTCGCCGACGGAGGCTGGAGGGGGCGTCTCAAGGGGAGAAACATTTGCCGCGCGTATCGATCTGTATCCCGGCCTATAAGCCCGATTTCTTTGAACTCGCCCTGAAGAGCGCAATCGCGCAAAGTTTCGATGACACGGAAATCATAGTCTCTGACGATTGCCCGACGGATGCAATCGAGAAAATCTGCGAGAGATACTCAGGCGTTATCCAGTACAGCCGCAATCCGGATCCGGCCGAGTACAAGAACGTCATACGGCTCGCCGGGCTCGCCAGCGGCGAGTACATCAAATATCTCTTCGACGACGACGTCCTTAATCCGTTCTGCATCCAGTACCTGCTCCAGGCGCTTGAAGCCACACAGAACAGAGGAACGAAACTCGCGTTTTCCCCGCGCTATTTCATCGACGAGCGGAACCAGGTTACAAATCTCGGTAACGGATTGATGGTCGAAGGCTCGCTGAAGGTGATCGAGGGCCGCGACTTCATACGCATCACTGCCGTCAAGCATCATAATCTGCTTGGCGAGTTCTCATCGGCGCTCTTGAGAACGGCCGATTGCTTTGATGAATCCGGCCGTTTCAATCTTTTCAAGGTCGTGGACGGCATCATTTCCGGACCGCTCGATCTTTCATCCTGGGTTGGGCTCTCCCTCCGCGGAGCGATCGTCGGGCATCCTATGCCCCTCTCCTATTTCCGTCAGCATTCCAATTCGCAGTCCAATCCAGCGGCCAACCGCTATTTCATCTACTCGATCACCTACTACGAGGAAGTGCTCGATCTCGCGATCGAGAAGGGCTACCTGCAGCCCTCCGATCTGCCCATCGCCTATCGGAACCTCATCAATCACTATTCCTACTGGAGAGGATCGTTCCCGGAACTGGATGAACGGATCGCCCGAATCAGCACACGTCTCTAAGTCCCACGCAGGCGCAATAGAAATCGCAAAGGATTAAATCACGATGGACGGAATCACGGGATCAGAGATGCAGAAGCTCATTGAAAGTGCCGCGGCGTTGCGCCCGGCGCTTGCTGCGAAATCGGGAGTTTACGAACTGAAATTGCGAGCGCTTCTGGAACTCGCCGACGAATTGAAAATTGCGAACGAGTACACCGCCAGTCTGCCGCCGATTGATATCGGCAGCATCACGCTTGTCGACCAAGTTGTCCTGGTGTTGCTCGCCAAGATCGTGAAGCCCCGGAAGATCATCGAGATCGGCACGTACAAAGGTTTCACCACACGCCTTTTCATCGAAAACACGCCGGAAGACTGCGACGTGGTCTCCATCGACCTGCCGAAGGGCCTCACGGCGCATCTAGCCGAGACGGACGAGCGTAGCGCCTTGTCATCCGCCGAGCAGAATGACGACTATCTCCGCAAGCGCCAGGAAATCGATGGCGAGGCCTATCTGGCGTCGATCACCGAGACGCAAAGGAAGCGCCTCACACTCGTCAAGGAAGACTCAACGACGATCAATTTCAAGGAGGCCTTCCAGTCGGCCGAGATGATCTTCATCGATGGCGGACATGAGAACCAGATCGTCCGGGCGGATACGGAAAACGCATTCGGCATCGTCAAGCGCGGCGTCATCGTCTGGCATGACTACAATTCCAAGATCCACGGGGACGTCACCGAGTATTTGGCGGAGTTCTCGAAATCGCAGGTGGTCTTCCATGTCGCAAACAGCCTTGTGGCCTTTGCGTTGGTTAATATAGAGCTCTGATCATGGGTGCTAGCGAGATCAGAATCGGCAGCCTGTTGACGAAGGACGAGTTCCGGGACCTCACGGCATCGAACGACCGGATCGCTTATTCCCACCTCGCGCTCAGGATCGGCATCCACGCCGGCCTGCTTTTCGCGATGGTCCGCGCATGGGAAGGCGGCTATCCCGCGCTTGCTTTCGCAGCCTTTTATCTTAACGCCGTCCTATGGCAGTTCGCCGGCTATGCCGGCATCGGCCATGAGCTGTTTCACAAGAAGGTCTTCAGCAGGAAATGGCTGAACACTCTGTTCTTCAAGCTGTTTTCCTATGTGACCTGGAACAATCCGAGCTATTTCGAAAAAAGCCATCAGTTCCACCACGCTTCCACTTTCCATGAGGATGACAGCGAAATCTATCGCGATTTTCCGCTCGACTTGCTGGGCGCAGCGCGTCTCGTCCTGCTTGATTATCAAAACCTTTGCAGGCGGATCCTCTATGCGCTCTGCAACGCCTTCGGCTACGAAGCGTATTTCGGCAAAGGCATCCGATTGAAACTGATGCCCGCCGAACGACGCGCGGCGCAATCCGATGCGATCTTTATGCTTGCGCTCAACGCCATCTGGCTGGCGCTGTTTTTCCTTGCGACGCGGTCGCCTGCCCTGACGTTCATGTTTTTCATCACACCGTTCGTCGGATCGCTCCCAAATCGTGTTCTGGCGCTAGCGCAGCACGTCGGCCTCGAAGATCACAAGGACGAAAGCGCGCTTCTTTTTTCAAGAACGATCAATCTGCCGACACCGATTGCATTCTTCTATGCCAACATGAATTATCACGCCGAGCACCACCTGCTGCCGTCGGTTCCCTATTACAATTTGCCGAAGCTGCACGATATCTTGGATGCCAAGCTCAAAGTAGAGCGCGAGGAAAAGGAATTCGGCTACCTCTTCACCCGGGACTTCTGGAGCTCGGTGGGAATATCGGCAAGATTGGAAGGCAATGCCGCGCCTGAATGACAGGCTGGAGCGCTTGTGTGCGCACCAACCTGTCGACGCAATCAGCCTTTGGGCGTCAAGAGCATGAAGCGCATGATATTTGGCCGCCCCTCGGAGCAAATGAGGTAGCGGTTGTCGTCGGTGAAATCGTTCAATTCCGGAAATTGCGTCAGATCTCTGATGGCGGGCGCAATGAATTCGACATTGAATAACGCTGAAGCCGAGGTGAGGAGACGGGTGTACTTGTCCCAGAAACCCTCGACCCAGTTGTGAATCTCGATGACAATCGTTGCCTGTTTCAATGCCGATAAGGAGTCATCGTCAAGGATTTCGAACTCCGCACCCTCGGCGTCAACGAGGACGACTGTTTTCGCCAGATCAAGATGGCTGAGCTTTTCATAAAACAGCCTGTCTGCGGCGCCGAATATTTCGATCCTGTCCGACGCGGAATTCGCCTCGGCGTTTGATGCAATGGTGCGCTGCCCTTCCTCGCTCAGTTCAAAGCAGACGGCGTTTTTCGCCCGACCCGACCGAACCATGCCGATCGCGTAATATCCGTCGGCGGCGCCGACATCGACGAAGCTCTCAACGGCATCCAATCTTTCGGAGAACAGGAAATCCAGTACTTCCTTCTCATAAAGGCCCAAGAGCATCGACCCGAAGTCGCCACCGCCCCACCAGTTGTTCTTCGCAAGCGACAGCCCCTTGAACGGACCGTATTTCACGACCCCACCAAGCAGATCGTAGATCTCAGACGACACGCGTCTTCTGCGCTGAAGAATCGTTTCCGCGCGCCATTGCTCCCGCATCTCCATTGTCGCGCGGGACTGCCGTTCGAACACCTTTTGGAAGAAGATACGCTCGCCTTCAATCAGATCAGGCAGTTTTTCGTTCATTGCGCGGTGTCTCTTTTCGCAGCTGCAGTCTGCATCTTTGTCCGATGCCGACGTTGGAATCACAGCCGAAAGCGTATGAGATGGTACTCGGCTTAACAAGGCGGCCCGTCTGCTTCCCACAAGCAAGACAACAACGCCGACAGACGCCCCGACATCCAGGCGGCAAGCCTCGGGTAACGCCCGCATCCTATGACTCTCGCTATCGCGTCCGTTTCAGTCTTTCGCATATCAAAAACGGACGAAGTGGGACTGCACACCCTGTTTCGGCTGTGCCGTTCCAACAGGCCAGCCGGGTGCGTGGAATGGATTTGAAAATGACCAAGAGAGCATTGCTCGTCGGCAGTAACTTCAGCGCAGTTCCTCTTCTATTCGCTTTGAAAAGGCGCGGCCTCCATATTTCCGTTTGCGGAAACCGGCCAGACGAGCCCTGCCATGCGCATGCGCATCAATCGCATTTCATCGACTACAGCGATCCGAACGCGCTGCTCGCCCTCGTCGAGAACGGTGATTTCGATTTCATCGTGCCGACGGGCAATGATGTTGCCTATATGTCGACCAGCTTCGTTGCCGAAAAACTCGGATTCCCACGCTTCGATTCGATGGAAACTGCGACCATCATTCACACGAAGCAGGCATTCCGTAGCTTTACTGAGCAGCACGACATCCCTGCCCCGCGTTCGGTGCGCCTGCATGGCGACTCGCCGGTCGAGACGGGCGCGCTGCGTTATCCGCTGCTGGTGAAGCCGAGCGACAGTTTCAGCGGCCGCGGCGTCACAAAGGTTTTCGACCGGACTGAACTTGCCGGCGCCATCGCCGATGCCCAGCGAAACTCGCGCGCGGTGGAGATCGTTATCGAGGAATTCATCGAAGGCAGCCTGCATAGCCATTCCGCCTTCATCAAGGACCAGGAGATCGTATTCGACGTCTTCGTCGACGAATATTGCACGGTCTATCCATACCAGGTTGACTCATCGAACCATCCCTCGCGCCTTTCCGAAACCGTCCGCTCGAAGACGCGGGCCATTATGGCGCGCGTCGTCAAGCTGCTCGGACTGCAGGACGGCCTCATTCACACGCAGTTCCTGTCGAATGGCGACGATGTCTGGATCGTCGAATGCATGCGGCGCTGCCCGGGCGATCTTTACGGCTCACTTGTCGATCAGTCTCTCGGCATCGATTATGCCGATCTCGTCATAACGCTGCTGCTGGGTGAGGAATTTTCGGCCGAACCGCGCTTCGATCCACCGCTGTTCTTCGGGCGCCACACCATCACCTCCGACACGCCCTCGACGCCGTTTTCCTTCTCGCATTCCATTCCATCATCCGATGTCCGCATCACGCAGCTCAAGACCACCGGCAAACCAATGAATGCGGCACCGCTCGACAAGCTCGCCATCCTATACGCCCGTTTCGAGTCGCGGGACGAGATGCTGAAGGTGGCGCCGGATTTCAAAACGTTCATTTCGCTCCAAACGATGCAAGGAGATCTCGCATGATCCGCTCAAATCAGGGAGTACCGGAGAAGCTGCGCCTCGCCTTTCTAGGCGGTGCCGTCAATTCCGCTGTGGGTCGCGCTCATCGCGATGCGATCGAGCTTGATCAGAAATTCGATCTTGTCGCCGGCTGCTTCAGCCGCCATGGCGACATCAATCGCGAAACGGCGGGGCAGTACCGCATTTCGCCGGAGCGCTGCCACGCCGACTTCGATACCTTGCTCTCGAAAGAGGCCGACAACATCGATGCTCTCGTCGTGCTAACGCCGACGCAGCAGCATACGAAGCAGGTTGTCGCCGCACTTGAGGCAGGTGTTTCGGTGATCTCGGAAAAGGCCCTTGCCGGTTCGAGCGCCGAGACGCGCATGATCGGCAATGCCCGCAGTAACGGGGCCTTTTTGGCCGTAACCTACAACTACACGGGATATCCCATGCTCCGTGAAATCCGCGGCATGGTCGAGCATGGTGTTTTCGGCGAATTGCAGCAGATCCATATTGAGATGCCGCAGGAGAGTTTTCTCCGGCTCCGCCGTGACGGGACGCCGATGACACCGCAGGATTGGCGCCTGCGCGACGGCGCCGTGCCGACGGTTTCGCTCGATCTCGGCGTTCATGTGCACTCGCTGCTTCATTTCCTCACGCAGCGGGAGCCGGAAGAAGTGTGCGCAACCAGCCACAGTTTCGGTCACTTTCCGCAGGTGCTCGACAATGTGCAGGCGCTCGTGCGCTGCGCCGGCGGCCTGCATTGCAGCATGTGGTACGGCAAGACCGCGCTCGGGCAACGCAATGGACTGCGTGTGCGGCTCTATGGCTCCAAGGCATCGATCGAATGGCTTCAGGAAACCCCCGAGCTTGCCTATTTCTATGACTGTAACGGCCGCAAGCAGATCCTCGATCGCGCCAGCCCGGATATCATGATCGCTAACAATATCCGCTACGAGCGGTTCAAGCCAGGCCATCCGTCGGGATTCATCGAAGCCTTCGCGAATTATTATGTCGACCTTGCCGACGCCCTGCTGCAACGCAAGATCAATACCGCACGCCTGCCCCATCCCTACGTGCTTGGGCTAGAGGAGGCGGAGGAAGGATTACGGCTGCTGGAAGCGATCGAATGCTCGCGGCTTGAACACCGCTGGATCGAGATTGAACCGCGAGGCGTACAGCGCCCGGCGACGGAGCGGCTCGAAATCCGACCTCCGCAACTGGCGCTTTAAATCTGGCGTCTATGAGATGACGAAAGCGGCGGATCGATGGTCACGCCGCTTTCGTATGAGCAGCCACCTGCAACGCGCCGGCTCGCGATTTTCTTATCTGGCAGGCAGAACTCGCGCTTCAAGTCTTTGCTGACAAGTGAGGCGGCTAGAACAGGATGTCGCCCGAAAACCGCTTATGTTTTTCGGCATCATGCTCTAACCGGCCTATTGGCGCACGATCTCGCACCGCAGATACTTTCGATCTGCGGTGCGATGACAGTCGAAGCAACTTTTTTAAGCCGACTCGATCAGCGCGCAGACCTTGTCGACGATCTCCATCTCCATGTCCGGATAGATGGGAAGGCAGAGCACCTGTTGTGCGGCTTCGGTTGCGACCGGCAGATTCGACGGCTGCGAGGAAGGCAGGCTGCGGTACATCGAGAAGCTTGAAATCAGCGGATAAAAATAGCGGCGCGGATGAATGCTGTTTTCCTTCAACAGTTCATAGAGCCCATCGCGTGAAATGGGATAGCCGGGACGTACGAGGATCGGGAAATAAGAGAAGTTGGAGACGGTCTCGCCGGAACGCTCCAGGCATTCTATGCCTGCCACGCCGCGGAGCCGCTCACGGTATGCACTGTCGATGAGTCCACGCCTTTCAAGGACGAATTTGATATATTTCAGCTGCAACAGGCCGAGCGCAGCGTTGAACTCGCTCATCTTGCCGTTTGTGCCTGGTGCCACCACGGTCACTTCGTCGACGTAACCGAAGTTCTTCAGCTGGTCGATTCGGGTCTTTGTCTTGATATCAGGGCAGATGATGGCTCCGCCTTCGAATGTGTTGAAAACCTTCGTCGCGTGGAAGCTCAGGATCGAAAGGTCGCCGTGATTGAGAATGCTTCCCCGCTCGTCTTCCACGCCAAAGGCATGGGCAGCGTCATAGATGACCTTGAGATTGTAGAGATCGGCGATCTTCTGGATCGCATCGACGTCGCAAGGGTGGCCGTAGCAATGCACCGGCATGATCGCCGTTGTCTGCTGCGTGATCGCCGCCTCGATCTTCGCCGGATCGAGATTGAGCGTCACCGGGTCGACGTCGACGAAGACGGGCTTCAAGCCGTTCCAGAGAAGCGAATGCGAAGTGGCCACGAAGGAATAAGGCGTGGTGATGACTTCGCCCGTGACGCGCAGCGCCTGAAGCGCCGTCAACAGCGCGACCGTGGCGTTGGAAAAGAGGCTGATGTGCTTCACGCCGAGATGGCTGCAGAGCTCCTGCTCCAGCTGCTGGTGGAATGGCCCGCCATTGGTCAGGATGCGGTTGTTCCAGATCGCTTCCAGCGACGGAATGAATTCTTCGAGCGGCGGCAGGCTGGGCTTCGTTACATAGATCTTTTCGTTTGTCATGACGCCGTCGAGGAGGTTGGGCATTATCGCGCAGTGGGCCTGGTCCGAACATCACGGCTTAACCTGTTCCCAAGCTGACCAGAGCATGATGCCGAAAAGTGTGGGTGGTTTTCGGATGACATTATGCTCTAATTATATGCGGGAGATTGCCTTCGCGGGATCGCGGCCGAGATCGATCGCAGCCCGATGGAAAAGATCCTTGCTGATCTCCAGCCGCAGGATCATTCATTCGCGGACGCCATCAAGGCCGGCTGCCACCACGTCGGTATCGCCATGCTTCTGCAGTCGGCGATGCTCCCGCCCGTCACAGCGGCATTGGGCCCGCACCGGCCGGCCGACATGGATTCCGAGGCGATGATAGGGCGTGCCTGAAATATGCGTGCGGCCAGGCGGGATGCGCACAAGATCGGCCTCTAGACCGCGCCAGCCGCGTCCCGCGCTTGATGCGAGGATTGTCGCGCTCCCTGCCTGCGGATGATCGTTCATCGGTCCGTTCCGTCGTTCTCGAATGGGACCAAGACTATCCCAAGCGTCGCCTTCGCGGCAAGAAACGGTGTTGCGGCGTGGGCGGGTTTTCTCAGTCGTGCCGGGACAGGAAACCGGAAACGGTCGCCAGGCAAAGCTGCTTTTCCTCGACATGCGGCATGTGGCTGGAATTTTCGAAGAGCACCCATTCGCAGCCCGGAACGCGTTCGAGATAAGGCCTGACCACCAAGGGCGTCGCCTCGTCGTATTTTCCCGAGATCAGCAGCGTCGGGGCTTCGATGCGGTCGAGCCTGTTCTCGATCGTCCAGTCCTTCATCGTGCCGATGACGTGAAATTCCGTCGGGCCATTCATGTTGCGGTAGACGGTGTTGTCCTCGTCCATGATCGCAAAGGTCCGCGCCACTTCAGGCGGCCACGGCACCACCCGGCAGACATGGCGGTCATAGAAGACGCGTGAGGCGGCGATATAGTCCGGATCGGTGAGGCTTCCCGCCAGTTCATGCTTCAGCAGCGTGTCCTGCACTTCCTTTGGCAGTTCCTGCCTCAACCGGTTCGCCTCCGAAACCCAGGTATGCATGTTGGCCGGCGAGTTGGCGATGACAAGCGCCTTCAGGCCTTGCGGCCGGCGCACTGCGTGTTCCGCACCCAGCATGCCGCCCCAGGACTGGCCGAGGAAGGCATAACGATCCCGAATGCCGAGATAGGAAAGCAGTGCATCCAGCTCCTCGAGGAACAGTTCGACGGTCCAGAAATCCGGGCCCTTTTCCGGAAGTCGGGTGGAATTGCCATTGCCGAGTTGGTCGTAATGGATGACGGGACGGCCGTCGAGGGTGGCGATATCCTTGAAGGAATCGACATAATCATGGGTGCAGCCGGGGCCGCCATGGGCGACGACGAGGGGCAGCTTGCCGCTCTCCAGCGAACCGGTAACGCGATACCAGGTGCGATAATCGCGAAAGGGCAGATAGGCTTCGTTGGTCGTGACTTCGCCCACGGGCGTCTCCATCTCTTGGCGTCATGAAAAAAATCATAACGCGGCGGCGACGGCCAAGGCAGCTATCACAAGTTATAGGGTGGCCAATTATGGGTCGGCCGGTCTTCGAGCAGGCGGTAATGGGTGGCACGCACCACCGCCTGGGTGCGGTTGCGGGCGCCGAGTTTCTTTGCCGCGGCGTTCAGATGCATCACGACCGTCGGTACGGAACGGTCGATGATGCGGGAAATTTCCTTGGCGGAATAACCTTCCGCCGAATGGCGCAGGCATTCGCGTTCCCGCTCGGTCAGGCGGATCGTGCCGACGCTTTTCGCCCGCGTGTCGAAAAGCGAATAGGCGGTCTCATGGAAAACATGGGCAAGCAGGTTGAAGTCGGCGATATAGCGCAACGCATGCCGTTCGAACTCTTTGTTCCGGCCGAACCGGATGCCGGTGACGGTCGCATAGTCGCCGCGTGGCATATGAACCGGCACGGTGACGCCGGTCGACATATCGCGTTCGCTCAGATAGCGCGTCACCGGCGCGGTGTCGTCGTTCATGAAGCGGTTGATCAGCGTGTCAGCGTCCGGGTCATAGTTCCAGAAGAAAGGTGCGGAGGTTCGCAGCGCCACCTGCTGCACCGGATCGATACGGAAATAGCCGCGATTGAACCAGTAATCGTGCATGTCGTCCGAGATATTCCGCAGCTTCAGCAGCGACGGTATCATGATCGCGCCATCGAGATCGTAAGGCACCGGGGTATAGTCGTAGATCAGCGCCTCGAAGCCGATCTGCTTCATCGCCTCGAAGGCCTGGTCGATCCTGCCGTCCAGCGTTTCATGTACTGTAAACTGCCGTCTGATCGTTCCGATCTCGTCAAGAATGGGGTCGTCACGAATGGGGTCGTCAAGCATGGGCTGCTCCCAGGTTCGGCATGGCGCCCACCCTATCACTTCTTATAGCTGGCACAGAATGGGATTTGAGGTAAAAATTTAGCCATGCCCAAATATTGAGCAAGCGAAATCTTCTGCCGGAGCGATCAATGTGGCGTGAAATACGGCCGAACGAGCGATTCGAGATCGATGTCGATGGCTATCGCGTCGTTGCCTATAGCTTCGGGACCGGCAGCGAGACGGTTTTCTGCCTGAACGGCGGGCCGGGTCTGCCCTGCTATTACCTGCGCGAGGCGCATTCCTGTCTCATCGACAAGGGCTATCGTGTCGTCGCCTTCGATCAACTCGGCACTGGCGCTTCCGATCGTCCGGACGATCTCTCGCTCTGGACGATCGGCCGTTACGTCGAGGAGACGGAGACCGTGCGCAAGGCGCTGGGGCTCGGCAAGGTCCACATGCTCGGCCATTCCTGGGGCGGCTGGCTGGCGATCGAATATGCGCTGACCTATCCCGAGAACCTGAAGACACTGATCCTCGAGGATACCGTCGCCGACATGCCGCATCTGATTTCGGAACTGGAACGGCTGCGCGCGGCACTCGGTCCCGAAACCGTGTCGATGATGCAGAAGCACGAGGCGCAGGGCACCTACAATCATCCGGAATATCTCGCTGCCGTCACCATCCTCAACTATCGCCACGTCTGCCGTCTGCCGGAATGGCCGGCGCCGGTGCGCCGCTCGCTCGACGATTGGAACATGGCGCCTTATCAGACGATGCAGGGGCCGAACGAGTTTCTCTATATCGGCAACCTCAAGGACTGGAACCGCATTCCCGATCTGCCGCGACTGACGCTGCCGGTGCTCATCACGACGGGAGAGCATGACGAGCTGACGCCAGCCTGTGCGCTCAGAATGAAGCTTGCGCTGCCGAATGCCGAACTCAAGGTATTTGCCAATGCCAGCCATATGCCGTTCTATGAGAACCCGCAGGATTATTATCCGGCGCTTCTCGATTTTCTCGACCGGCACAAGGCAGGCTGATGCAAGAGGGAGCGGACCGAACCCGACGAAGACAAGGGGGCGATCGCCGTCATGCATCGCTATAAATTCGTTCTGATGCGACCGCTGCAGTTCCTGCCCGTCATCTTCGGCATCAGCGTTATTACTTTCATTCTGGTCCGGCTGATCCCCGGCGACCCGGCGCGCAACATCCTCGGCACGCGCGCGACTCCGGCAGCCATTGCCAGCATCCGCGCCCAGTACGGCCTCGACCAGCCGATGTGGCTGCAATATGTCTATTTCCTCAAGAATCTCGCCAATGGCGAGATGGGCAAGTCGATCCTTTACAAGATCGACGTGCTGAAGCTGATCGTCACCCGTATCGAGCCGACGCTTGCGCTCGTGGTCTCCAGCGTCGTGCTTTCGGTCCTGATCGCCGTGCCGATGGCGGCGATTGCCGCACGCAATGCCGGCCGGGCGCCGGATCATGCAGTGCGCATCGTCTCGACCTTCGGCATCGGCTTTCCGCCCTTCTGGCTGGGGTTGATGCTGATCATCCTCTTCAGCGTCGAACTCGGTGTGCTGCCGGTTTCGGGCTATGGTGCGACGATCGGCGAAAAGCTGTCGCATCTCGTGCTGCCGAGCCTGACGGTGGCGCTGTCGCTCTCGACCGTGCTGACGCGCAGCCTGCGGGCGGCGATGATCGAGCAGCTGAAATCGGATGTCGCAACGGCGGCGCGCGCCCGCGGCATGCCGGAGGGGATCGTCTTCTGGCGGCATGTGCTGCCGAATTCGCTGGTGCCGACGATCAACCTGCTGGCCGTCAATATCGGCTGGCTGATCGGCGGCACGGTGGTCGTCGAGAGCGTCTTTGCGTTGCCCGGCATGGGGCAGCTGCTCGTCAGGGCGATCTTCTCGCGCGACTACATGGTGGTCCAGGGTGTCGCCATGGTCTTTGCCTGCGCCACCGTGCTCATCAACTTCATCGCCGACATCGTCACTGTCGCCGTCGATCCGAGGGTGAAGCTATGAGCATCGAGGCGATCGCCCCGGCATCTCTTGGCTGGCGCCGGTTCTTCGGCCGGCGGCCGATGCTTGTTCTCAGTGCCGGCCTGCTGCTGTTCTTCGTCCTGCTGGCGATCGGCGCACCCATTGTCGCGCCTTACGACCCGATCATGCAGAACGCCGAGGTGCGCCTGCAGGCGCCTTCGCTGTTGCATCCCTTCGGCACCGACAATTTCGGCCGCGATATCCTTTCCCGCGTCATCTGGGGCGCGCGCCTCGACCTGCAGATGGCGCTGATCGGCGTCATCTTCCCCTTCGTGATCGGCACGACGGTCGGCACGATCGCCGGCTTTTTCGGCGGCATCGTCGATGCGCTGTTCATGCGCCTCGTCGATATCATCCTCGCCTTCCCCTTCCTCGTGCTGATGCTGTCGATCATCGCGATCCTCGGCCCGGGCCTCGGCAGCTTCTACATTGCCATGGCGCTGGTCGGCTGGGTCTCCTATGCGCGGCTGATCCGGGCGCAGATGCTGGTGCTGAAGGGCAGCGACTATGCCGTTGCCGCCGTCAGCCTCGGCTTCAGCCGCCCGCGCATCATGTTCCTCCACCTGCTGCCGAACGCGATCGCCGGCTCGGTCGTCTTTTCGATGTCCGATGCGACGCTGGTGCTGCTCAGCGGCGCTGCTGTGAGCTATCTCGGCCTCGGCGTCCAGCCGCCGACCGCCGAATGGGGCGTCATGGTCGCAGAGGGACAGAGCTTCATCACCACGGCATGGTGGATCACTTTGTTTCCCGGCCTCTCCATCGTCTGCCTCGCCTTCGGCTTCAGCATGCTGGGCGATGCGCTCGGCGAACTGCTGGGGGTGCACGAATGAGTAGCTCCGTGCTGTCCGTCCGTGATCTCACCGTCAGGGCGCATGTCGATTCCGGCCCGCGCACGCTGCTCGATGCGGTCTCGCTCGACCTCGGCAAGGGCGAGATCCTTGGTCTCGTCGGCGAGAGCGGCTCGGGCAAGAGCCTGTTCTGTCGTTCCCTAGTGCGCCTGCTGCCCTCCTCGCTGCTGAAGATCGAAAGCGGTAGCGTGCTGCTCGAAGGGCGTGACCTCATGCGGATCGACGATGGCGAGATGCTGAAAGTGCGCGGCGGCGAGATCGGCATGATCTTCCAGAACCCGACCAGCCATCTCGACCCGGTGATGCGGATCGGCGATCAGATCGCCGAGGGCATCCGCTATCACCAGGGCCTCGGCGCCCGCGAGGCCCGCGTCGCGGCAACAGAAATCCTGGCGCAGGTCGGCTTCCCCGATCCGAAGCGCCAGTACGACAATTATCCGCACGAATTTTCCGGCGGCATGCGGCAGCGGGCAATGATCGGCGCGGCGCTGTCCTGCAATCCGAAGATCCTGATCGCCGACGAGCCGACCACGGCGCTCGACGTGACCATTCAGGCGCAGATCCTGCGGCTGTTGATTGACATTCGCGATCGGCGCGGCCTGTCGATCATTCTGATCACCCACGATCTCGGTATCGTCGCCCAGACCTGCGACCGCATTGCCGTGCTGCGCAGCGGCAAACTGCTCGAAGAGGGGCCGAAGCGGACGATCCTCGCGCGGCCGCAGCATCCCTATACGATCAACCTGATCAACAGCCATCCTTCCCTGCCGGGCGCGATATCAGCGCTGTTGCCCGAGATTGCCGAAGCCAGCAACCCGGCGAGACCGTTGCTCGAAATCGACGATCTCCACGTGCACTTCAGAGCCGGCGGCGCCCTGCTTAAGGGCGGTGCCAAGACGGTCAGCGCCGTTGCTGGCGTCAGCCTGCAGATCATGGCAGGCGAGACGGTCGGCATCGTCGGCGAATCCGGCAGCGGCAAGAGCACGCTTGCCCGCGCCGTGCTCGGCCTCACACCGCTTTCCTCGGGTCACGTCACCTTCGACGGCGTCGATCTGGCGCTGCAGAAAAGCGCCGGCCTGGCAAAGCTCCGGCGCGAGACGGCGATGGTGTTTCAAGACCCCTATAATGCGCTTAATCCACGGCTGACGGTCGGGCAGATGCTGGCCGAGGTGCTGAAGGTGCAGGGCAAGGTCGCCAGGGCCGATATCCCGACGCGGATCGGCGAACTGCTCGATCTCGTCGGTCTCGACCGCGAATTCGCCGGCCGCAAACCGCGCAGCATGAGTGGCGGCCAGTGCCAGCGCGCCGGCATTGCCCGGGCGCTGGCCGTCGATCCGAAGATGATCATCGCCGACGAATGCGTGGCGGCCCTCGATGTCACCATCCAGGCGCAGATCATCGAGCTCTTCCGCGAGCTCACGGCGAAGATGAATCTCACGCTGATCTTCATCGCCCATGATCTTGCGATCGTCCGCAATCTCTGTGAACGGGTCGTCGTGATGTATCGCGGCGAGATCGTAGAGGAAGGCCGCTCCGAAGAAGTCTTCGCGCGGCCGAAGCATTCCTATACGGCGGCGCTGATCGCCGCCATTCCCGACATCGATCCTGACAAGCGGCTGCTTCAAGATGCCGACGGCAAGGACGATCCGCATTCGATGCCGATTCAATCAATCAAACGCATGCCCATAACAACGAAGGGAACGAACTCATGACAAACAGGTGGAAATCAATCGGGCTTGCAGCCTTGCTCTCCGGTCTGACGCTCAGCGCAAGCTATGCCGAGGCCGCCGGTGTGCTCACCATCGGCCGCCGCGAGGATTCGACGACATTCGATCCGATCAAGACCGCGCAGAACATCGACAACTGGGTGTTCTCCAACGTCTACGACGTGCTGATCCGCGTCGACAAGACAGGCACGAAACTGGAGCCGGGCCTTGCCGAAAGCTGGACCGTCTCGGATGACGGACTGACCTACACGTTCAAGATCCGCGACGCAAAATTCTCGGACGGTTCGCCACTGACGGCGGAAGACGCGGCCTACAGCCTGCTGCGTATCCGCGATGACGCTGCCTCGCTCTGGAGCGATTCCTATAAGGTGATCGACACGGCCGTGGCGACCGACGCGCACACGCTGACGATCAAGCTCAAGAACCAGTCCGCGCCGTTCCTGTCGACGCTGGCGCTGCCGAATGCCTCGGTCATCTCCAAGAAAGGCATGGAATCGCTGGGCGCCGATGCCTATGGCGAAAAGCCGATCGCATCCGGCGCCTTCGTGGTCGAGGAATGGCGGCGCGGCGACCGCGTCATTCTCAAGAAGAACCCGAACTTCTGGCAGGCCGACCGCGTCAAGCTCGACGGTGTCGAGTGGATCTCGGTGCCTGACGACAACACCCGCATGCTGAACGTTCAGGCCGGCGAGCTGGATACGGCGATCTTCGTTCCCTTTTCTCGCGTCGAGGAGTTGAAGAAGGATCCGAACCTCAACGTCGATATCGACGCTTCGACCCGCGAGGATCATCTTCTGATCAACCATGCGCATGGCGCACTCGGCAAGAAGGAAGTCCGCCAGGCGCTGGATCTCGCAATCGACAAGAAGGCGATCGTCGATACCGTCACCTTCGGCCAGGGTACGGTCGCCAATTCCTATATTCCGAAGGGCGCGCTCTATTATTATGCCGACAATCTGCAGCGGCCTTATAATCCCGAAAAGGCAAAGGAGTTGCTGGCGGCAGCCGGCGCCTCCGACCTGACGCTGAACTATCTGGTGCGCGCTGGCGACGAAGTCGACGAACAGACGGCTGTGCTCGTCCAGCAGCAGCTGCAGAAGGCTGGCATCACCGCCAATCTGCAGAAGGTCGACCCGAGCCAGGAATGGGACATGACGGTCGCCGGCGACTACGATATCTCGGTCAATTACTGGACCAACGACATTCTCGATCCGGATCAGAAGACCACCTTTGTCCTCGGCCACGATTCCAACAACAACTATTCGACCAATTACAAGAACGAGGCGGTGAAGGAACTGGTGGCCAAGGCGCGCCTCGAACTCGACCCGAAGAAGCGCGAAGCGATGTATGTCGATCTGCAGAAGATGGCCAAGGACGACGTCAACTGGATCGACCTCTATTACAGCCCCTACATCAACGTCTCGCGTAAAAATATCGAGAACTTCTACCAGAACCCGCTCGGCCGCTTCTTCCTGGAAGACACGGTCAAGAACTGAGTTCGGGCAGCTCGTAAATGCTCCGCCGCCGTAAAGGCGGCGGAGCTTCATTTATTGCTGCGGCACGTGGCTGGGGTCGCTTGCTTACTCGGCAGCCGCGAGCTTGTCCTGCGTCCTGGTGTCGAAGTCGCTGGCGTCATGGCGCTCGTGCAACTGGCTCGATGGCTCGCCGGAAAGCCGGTTGACCATCCGGCCGCGTTGCACGGCCGGCCTGCTGTGGATGGTGTCGGCCCAGCGCAGAACGTTCTTGTACTCTTCGACCTGCAGGAATTCGGCTGCACCGTAGGTCCAGCCCTTCACGAGGCCGCCGTACCAGGGCCAGATGGCAATATCGGCGATCGTATATTGACTGCCGGCCACATATTCGCTTTCGGCAAGGCGGCGATCGAGCACGTCGAGCTGACGCTTCACTTCCATGGCGAAGCGGTCGATCGCATATTCGATCTTCGTCGGCGCATAGGCGTAGAAATGACCGAAGCCGCCGCCGAGATAGGGCGCGCTTCCCATCTGCCAGAACAGCCACGACAGGCATTCGGCGCGGTCGGCCGGTTCGGTCGGCAGGAAGGCGCCGAACTTTTCGGCGAGATAGGTCAGGATGGCGCCGGATTCGAAGACACGGATCGGTTTTGCCCCGCTGCGGTCCATCAGCGCCGGGATTTTGGAGTTGGGATTGACCGCGACGAAGCCGCTTCCGAACTGATCGCCATCGCCGATCTTGATCAGCCATGCATCGTATTCGGCACCGCTATGGCCAAGCGCCAGCAGTTCCTCGAGCAGGATGGTGACCTTCTGGCCGTTCGGGGTGCCGAGCGAATAGAGCTGCAATGGATGCCGGCCGATCGGAAGCTCCTCGTCATGCGTCGGTCCCGCGATCGGGCGATTGATGCTGGCGAACTGGCCGCCATTCGCCTTGTTCCAGGTCCAGACTTTCGGGGGTGTATATTCGGAAGAACCGCTCATCTTTCAAACTCCTGGCATTGGTCGGACAGAGCGCGACGCCAATCGGTTTGGCCACCGCATTTTTCCTCACATAGCAGAGGCAATCAGGTTTCGTCAGAGGTGTCGGAGCGGCTTCACACAATCGTCAGAGTTGGCCAGGGATCAGATTCACGCTGTGAAGACTAGGTTTTGTTATGTACCAAAAATTGGTATATTGGCTTAAAGGAGATTCAGCATGGCCAGAAATACGTCCATATCGCTCGGCGAGCATTTCACCAGCTTCATCGATACGCAAGTTCAGGCTGGCCGCTATGGTTCAGCCACTGACGTTGTTCGGGCCGGCCTTCGCCTCCTTGAAGAACACGAAGCCAAAGTGAAAGCATTACAGGATGCCTTGATTGAAGGCGAGGAATCCGGCCCTGCCACGCCCTTTGATTTCGATGCGTTCAACGCTCGCAAACGGGCGGCGTTCAAGGCGAAATGACCGACATCATATTTTCTCCCGCTGCGCAAACCGATATTGACAAGATTTGGGATTACACAGCGACGAGTTGGAATGTCGATCAGGCAGAGCGTTATATTCAGGACATAAGAGACGCCTGTCAGGATCTGGCGGAGGGAACACGGATGAGCCGCCCCTCAGATATTCGGAAAGGGTACAGAAAGGTCTCCGTTGGCTCTCATTTTCTGTATTTCCAAAGCAATGATGCGGGCCAGATCATCATCGTGCGCATCCTTCATCAACGAATGGACGTAGCCAAGCACCTGTAAGGCTATTGCGGTCAGCGATCGAAGTCGGGGCGCGCGAGGATTTCGTCCAACTGCCCGACGAGCACGCGGCTGCCCTCCACGTCTCCGGCCATCCTGCAGAAAACGTCCGCCATGCCGCGGAAGATGGTCGCGGCCGGATCATCCTCGCCGAGGAAATCGGCGATCTCCTGCATTTCGGCAACCCACCGATAGGCTTTCGGATACATGTCAGGTATGGATCTCGACAGCTTGCGGTCGACGTCGGGAAGGCTTTCGGAGAGCTCGGTTTTCAGGCTTTCGGCAGCACCCGAACGCGATGCGGCAAGCAGCATGGCGGCGCCAAGGCCGATAAATCCCTTGTTGATGCCGGCATAACACATCTTCAGTGCCGAGGCGGCGCCGAGCGGTCCGTCGAGCCTGCGGATCCTGAGGCCGCAATCCTCGAGCGGCCGGCTTCGCCCCGCGGTATCGCCGCTGATATAGATGGTCGGACCTGATTTGCCGGGGACCGGCGGCCCGCCGATGATCGCACCGTCAAGCACCTCCACGCCGCTGCCTTCGAAGCGTGCTGCCAACGCCCGCATCGTTTTAGGCGCAATCGCGTTGAGGTCGACGAAAGGCGGCGGCGCCGACATGGCGGATGATATGTCCGCGACGAATTCGGCGACCTTGATCGCCTCCGCCGGCGGAACGATCGACAGGATCAGCTCGGCCTTCGTCAGTTCCTGGCGGCCGACAGGCACCATGCCGGCTGCCTTTGCCCGCGCTATCGACCGCTCGCTCCTGCCCTCGAGGTAAGTCAGCACCGTGGCGCCGTGGTCGATCAGCCGTGTGGCGACAGCACTTCCCATCGCACCCGATCCGATAATCGCAAAATTTGGCATGTGAACCTCAATCAGTGACGACGTCAGGTGAGAAATGTTGCTGAGGGCCATGCCGTCAACTGCGACGATTCAGCCGGAGGTCCGTTCCGAAGCAGATGGCCGTTTTATGCGCGCTGCCGTTGCGGTACTTTTGCTTGATATTCGTCAATGTCGGGACGGTCGACACCGGTATGATCGGTGCTATCATTCGCATTCAAGGATATGGATTTCAATGTATCGGACGATCATCTGCGGCATCGGCATGGGTTCCAGGGAAACGGCAAGCCGCCTTCTGCGCCGGGCTGCTGCGCTGGTGGACGAAGGTGGAAGCATCGTCGTCATGCACGTCATCGAGAATATCCCGCGCCGTCACCTGACGGAGCTTCCCGAGGAATTCGAAACGACCGCCATCGTCGACGCAGAAAAGAAACTTGCATCGCTCTGCAAGGAGATGGGAATTCCGGCGACGATCGAGGTGCGCGTCGGCGTTGCCGCCTCCCTGCTCGTCTCCGTCGCAAGGGAGAAGTCGGCTGATCTCATCCTGCTTTCATCCCATGTGACGGATATTACCGACTACCTCTTCTCCTCGATCGTCGACAAGGTCGTGCGCCACGCCGGGTGCTCGGTTCTCATCGACCGGCGACCCGATCCCACGCATGAAGGCTCGGCGCCTCAAGCGGAAGACGCGGCGCTGTTCTAGCTCCGCTGCGGATTGATGAAGTCGATCACAGCGAACGACCTCCCCTCCCCGGCGCCAGCCCGACAACCTATATCATCCCCAAGCCAACCAGCAGTATTCGCTGCCTGACCGGAGAGATGCATGAGCCAGGATCCATATGAGCTTCTGGGCGTAAAGCGGGATGCGACGCAAAAGGACATTCAAAGCGCGTTCCGCAAGCTCGCCAAGAAACTTCACCCCGACCTCAACCCCGGCGACAAAAAAGCCGAGGCACGGTTCAAGGAAATTTCAACCGCCTACGAGATTTTGAGCGACGAGGAAAAACGCGGACGCTTCGATCGCGGCGAGATCGATATAACCGGTGCCGAGCGGGCGCAGCGCAATTATTACCGTGACTATGCCTCGAAGAGCGGCCCCGGCGACCCCTATCACAACAGCGCAGGCTTTGCCGATTTCGGCGATGCCGACGATCTCTTTGCCAATTTCTTTTCGCGACGTACCGGCGGCGGCCGGGCCCGCAGTCGTGGCCGGGACAGCCATTTCTCGATGGAAGTCGGCTTTCTCGACGCCGTCAACGGCATCAGGACTGAGATCAAGCTGCCGGAGGGCCCAGCGCTCGATGTACAGATCCCGCCGGGAACGCGCGACGGCCAGACTTTGCGGCTGCGCGGCAAGGGCGAGCCGGGCATCGGCGGCGGGCCGGCGGGCGATGCCCTCATCGACATCCGTGTGCGGCCGCACCGCTTCTTCACGCGCGACGGCGACGACATCCGGCTCGAACTGCCGATCTCGCTCGGCGAGGCCGTGCTCGGCGGCAAGGTTCGTGTGCCCACGCCGTCAGGACCTGTCAATCTGACGCTGCCGCCTCATTCCAACACCGGCAAGGTGCTGCGCCTCAAGGGCAAGGGTGTTGCAAAACGCGGCGGCGAACATGGCGACGTCTACATCTCCCTGAAGATCGTGCTGCCCGATGCTCCGGATGAACGACTGAAGTCCTTCATCGAGGAATGGGCGACGGCAAACCCATACGATCCGAGAACGAACATGGAGGCCTGATCATGGATGATCTCCAATTCCGTCTTTACTTGAAAATCGATATCGTCCAGCTCGACCTCTGGGTCGAAGAGGGTTGGCTGATCCCGGAGACGTCAGGCGGCCAACGGCAATTTCGGGACGCCGATGTCGCACGCGCCCGGCTGATCCTGGATCTCATGGGAAACATGGGTGTCAACGAAGCCGGCGTCGATGTCATCATGGACCTGGTCGACCAGTTGCACGGCCTGCGGGGCACGATGGGCAAGCTGATGACCGCCATCAGCATGCAGGAGCGGGATGTTCAGCGCCGGCTGTTCGAGAGCCTCGAGGAGATCGACCGGTTTTAGCCAGAACCAATTTTCTACACGGTGAACCAATAGCGGATGATATGAAAGAACAGCGGCGCTGCGAAGGTGATGGAATCCAGACGATCGAGCACGCCGCCGTGACCCTCGATCACATAGCCCCAGTCCTTGGCATTGAGATCGCGCTTGATGGCCGAGAGCACGAAGCCACCGAAGAAGCCGGCGACGACGATGACCGTGCTGATGGCAGCTGCCTGCAGCGGCGAGAACGGCGTCAGGCGATATAGCAGTGTTCCCACGAGGATGGCCGAGGCGCCGCCTCCGACCAGCCCTTCGATCGTCTTCGACGGGCTGATGTTCGGCGAGAACCGGTGCTTTCCGAGGAGCTTGCCCCAGACATATTGGAAGACGTCGCTGAGTTGCACGACCACGACCAGATAGACGAGAAGAAGTGCCGGCGGGGTACCGGTCTCCAGCATGAGGAGGGCGGGAGCATGGCTGATCGAATAGACCGTCAGCATCAATCCCCATTGCACCCTTGCGCTGCGGGCGAGGAATTCGTTGACGTCGCCGGTCAGAGTCGCCACCGCCGGCAGGATCAGGAAGGCATAGACCGGGATGAAGATGGAAAAGAGGCCGTACCACTCGGTTCCGAGCAGCACGTAATGGATCGGCAGGACCACGAAGAACGACAAGAAAAGCGCCAGATGATCGCCGCGTCGCGATGGCGTCAGCGTCCAGAATTCGCGAAGCGCCATGAAGGATAGAAATGCGAACAGCGTGACCGTCGACGTTTCGCCGAGCAGGATCGCGCCGCCGAACACGGCGACCATGATCCACCAGGAGCGGATGCGGGCGTTCAGATTATGGACGGTGGCGACGGAGCCGGGCTCCGTCGCGCGTCGCTGAAGAATGAAACCGATGGCAGAGGCGACGGCTAGCAGGCCGAGGATAGCGGCCAGCACGAGAGAGAACATACTGGTCATGCCGTGTGTCCCCCATCCGCTAGCTCGATGACGGCGGCACGGGCGCGCGCCAGGAATTCAGCCTTTTCCTCGCCCGGTTCGACGCGCAGCGGTTTGCCGAAGCGTGCCGTGCAGGTGATCGGCACGATCAGCATGCTTCCCTTCGGCAGGATGCGCTGGAGGTTGTCGAGATGGATCGGCACCAGATCGACATCTGGGAAACGGCAGGCAAGGCGAAAGATGCCGCTGCGGAACGGGGCGATCTCATCGGTAGTGCTTCTCGTTCCTTCCGGGAAAATCAGGACTGAGCGCCCCTCCTCAAGCAGGTGCTCTATCGGAGCCAGGGGGTCGGTATCGGGCAGAGGCTTGCGGTCTATCAAGACGGCGCGCAGGCCTTTCTCCGCGATGAAACGGCGAAAGGCGTTCGTTCCCCAATAATCGCGCGCCGCAACCGGATGGGTCATCCGGCGCACCGGCCAGGGCAAGGCGGCCATGACGGCGACGGTATCGATATGGCTGTTGTGATTGGCGAAATAGATGCGGCGGCTGGGATCGGGCGCGCAGCCCCGCCACTCGCTTCGGGCGCCGACCAGGATACGGACGAGCAGCACGAGAAACCGACGGATAATCGCGATCATAGTCTCTCCAGGGAGTGTTTCAGCCTCAACGTGCGGGTGATGCAGGTGACGAGGCTGCCAGCGGCGATGATCGAGGATGCAAGGATCAGCGACCAATGGCTGGGGGATATCAGCGTCTCAACGCTCTGGGCAAGGAGACCCGCTGTCAGCACGGCCATGCGGCGTTGCTTGGCCATGATGCCGCTGAAATCCTGCGACAGACCCACCGATCCGCCGAACACCCTAATATAGGCAGTAACGGCTGCGAGCAGCGCACACAACCAGCCAAGCCAGCCAAACCCGCAGGCATAACCAGCCGCGATCAGAAACAGGCTGTCGGCGACCCGGTCGGGGAATTCGTTGTAGATCGGCCCGCTCTTGGTTTTCTTTCCACCCTCGATCGCGACCATTCCATCCAGCAGATTGCAGACGAGCCGCAGTTGTACCGAGATCGCGGCACAAACCACGGCAATCGGATGTGTTGTGAAAACAATGAGCGCTGCGCCTATACCCGCGAATACGACCGATAAAAGCGAAATGCCGTTCGGTGTCGCGCCGCTCCGCGCCAGCCACGCGCTGAGGCCGATGGCCCAGGACGACGACCGGCTCGCGATCGGTCGCCGAGAGGCGTCCTCTTCTTCCCCCATTTCATGTCCCCCAACCCCAATGATGCTTGCATATCCTGCCGATGTCCTCACGCCAAGATATAACACCTTGTAAATCCAGCCCATCGCCTCAGCGCTTCGGCGAGCATGGGTCGAACAGCCTGATTTTTAAGCCCGTTTACCGCTTGACACATTTTTGGGCGCTACTATGATTTTTGAACCAAATGGTAAAAAAAGGGGAGCAAAAAAATGACCAAAGACATGCTGATCTCACGCCGGGCAGTGATTGCGTCGGGCATTGCGCTCGGCGTCAGCGGCTTCGCCCCGCTGGCAAGGGCGGCTGCGCCACTGAAGGTTGCCGGCATTCATGCGTCGCCGGTGGAAAATGCTTGGAATTCCTGTCTGCACAAAGCCCTGCAGGACGCGGCTAAGGAAGGCATGATCGAATATGTCTTCTCCGAAGGCGTCTCCGGCACCGATTATCCGCGCGCCATGCGCGAATATGCCGAACAGGGCAACAAGCTGATCATCGGCGAGGCCTATGCGGTGGAAAAAGAGGCCCGGCAGGTCGCAGCCGACTATCCCGATACCGCTTTCGTGCTGGGTTCGAGCGGTGAGCAGGCCGGCGACAATTTCGGTGTCTTCGGCACCTGGAACCATGACGGCGCCTATCTTGCCGGCATGCTGGCCGGCAAGATGACCAAGTCGAATGTCGTCGGTTCGGTCGGCGCCATTCCGATCCCCGAGGTCAACATGCTGATCAATGCCTTCGCGGCCGGCGTCAAGGCGGTCAATCCCGATGCCAAGCATCTTGTCTCGTTCATCGGCACCTTCTTCGATCCGCCGAAGGCCCGTGAAGCCGGTCTTGCCCAGATCGACGCCGGCGCCGATATCCTGTTCGGCGAGCGCATCGGCACCGCCGATGCCGCCAAGGAGCGCGGCATCAAATCGGTCGGCTCGCTGATCGACTATACGCCGCGTTATCCCGATACGGTGTTCGCCAACGCCATGTGGTATTTCCGCCCGATCCTGAATGCCGCCATCGCCGATGTCGCGGCCGGAAAGCCGGTCGGCAGGAACTACACGTCCTACGGCCTGATGAAGGAAGGCGGCAGCGATATCGTCTTCGTCAAGGGCGTGGCGCCCGCCGATGCCGAGGCTGCGATGGAGGCCAAGCGGGCGGAGATCAAGGCCGGCACCTTCGAAGTTCCGAAGATGATGGACGAGCCGAAGTAATTCGGATCATGCAGGGCGATGCGACGGATCTGGCGGCAGCGATCAGGCATGGCAAGCTGAGCGCTGCGGAGGCGATGCAGGCTTCTCTTGCCGCAGCCGTGCTGCAAGAGCCGCTCGGCGCGATCGCCTATCTCGATGTCGCCATGGGCCTCGCCTCGGCCGACGACCGCGACCGGGAACGGCAAGGCGATCCCGATCGCTTTGCCGCCAGGCCCTTTGCCGGCGTGCCGACCTTGGCAAAGGATCTCGGCGGCCCCTTCGCCCGGCTGCCGGTGACGGGCGGTTCCTACCTGTTCGAAAGAAAGGGCAGCGAAGCGGATTCCGATCTCGCTGCTCGTTTCCGCAACGCCGGCTTCTGCCTGTTCGGCCTTACGACCAGCCCGGAATTCGGCCTGTCGCTCGCCAGCGAACCGGCGATCGGGCCGATCTGCCGCAACCCACTCGATCCGGCACGGACCGCAGGCGGCTCCTCCGGCGGTGCGGCGGCAGCGGTTGCCGCCGGAATCGTCGCGATTGCGCATGCCACCGACGCCGGCGGCTCGATCCGTGTACCCGCCGCCTGCTGCGGCCTTGTCGGGATGAAGCCGACGCGTGGCGCCATCCCCGGCGGCCCCTCCTTCGGTAACCACCTCGCCGGCATTGCGAGTGAACTCGCGATCTGCCGTTCCGTGCGGGATACGGCGCTGATCTTCGACAGGCTGGCCGGCAAATCGCGAGGACCTTTTCCCGACCCCTCCCCTGTCGATAGCGATAACGGCCGTTTGCGGATCGGTCTGCTCGCCGATACCGGGTCGGACTACCCGACAGAGAGCGATCGGCGCGCAGCCGTCGAGGATGCGGCCCGTGCCCTCGAGAGTGACGGACACCTCATCGTGCCGCTGAGCTGGGCCGAGTTCGAATGGAGCGTCACTTCAAGCGGCCGCGCCTTCGCCGATATCGTCTCGGTCAATCTTGCAGCACTCATCGAGGCAGCGGCGCTTGATGACAGCAGGGCCGAGCCTCTGACGCAGGCCTTTGCGGCGCGGGGACGAGCGATTTCCGCGACATCGCTCTGGAACAGTCTGAACGATGCCGTCCTGGTGAGCCGTAACCTCTGGGCGCTGTTCGACAGGGTCGATTGCATCCTCATGCCGATGCTATCTTCCGCACCTCTTGTGATCGGCTCCTTTCCATCCGATCATGCCGACACGGATCTGCATCTCGAGCGGATGACGGCATTTGCGCCGCTTGCCTGCCTCGCCAATATTTCGGGTTTTCCTGCTTTGACACTGCCTTTCGGACAGGATGTGCACGCCATGCCGCTGCCGGTGCAAATCATGGCGCCGATGGGTCACGAGCCGCGTCTCCTGTCGCTTGCCGCACGCCTGGAGGCCGAGGGGCGATGGCAGCACCGTTTTCCCGTTGCGGGATTGCCGTCATGACCCGGCCTGTGCTGGAAATTATCGGCGTCAGCAAGCGCTTCGGCGACAATCTGGCCAATGACGATATTTCCATGACGCTTGCCAAGGGCGAGGTCGTGGCCCTGCTTGGCGAGAATGGTGCCGGCAAGACCACGCTGATGAGCATCCTTTTCGGCCATTACATGCCGGATGCCGGGCGAATTCTGATCGAGGGTGCGGAGGTTCCGCAGGGCAAGCCGCGTGCGGCGATCCGCGCCGGCGTCGGCATGGTGCATCAGCATTTTTCGCTGGCGCCCAATCTGAGCGTTCTCGAAAATGTCATGACCGGCACGGAAAGACTGTGGTCCTGGCGCTCGGGAACAACAGCGGCGCGGACAAAGCTGCTCGCAATTTCCGAGCGCTTCGGGCTCAAGGTCGATCCGGATGCGCGCCTTGGCGACCTGTCGGTCGGCGAGCAGCAGCGCGTCGAGATCCTCAAGGCGCTCTATAACGATGCCCGCATCCTGATCCTTGACGAGCCGACGGCGGTGCTGACCAATATCGAGGCCGAACGGCTGTTCACGACGTTGAGGGAAATGGCCCGCCAGGGCCTGTCGCTGATCTTCATCTCGCACAAGCTGGACGAAGTCATGGCGGCTGCCGACCGCATCGTCGTGCTGCGCGGTGGCAAGATGGTCGCCGAACGCAAGGCGTCGGAAACCAGTAAGGCGGAACTCGCCGAGCTGATGGTTGGGCGCCGGGTGACACGGCCCGTGCGCGAGCCGTCGACCCCCGGCGCCGTTGCCCTGGAAGCGGTCGATGTGACGGTGCGTATCGACGGCGTCGATCGATTGAAATCGATCAGCTTCCGCCTGCATCAGGGCGAGATCCTCGGCATCATCGGCGTTTCCGGCAATGGTCAGGCGGCACTGGCGCATCTTCTTTCCGGCATACTGTCGCGCAGCGCCGGCGACCTTCTGCTGTTCGGGGAAGCCATCGGCAATCTCGGTGTTACCGATGTCGTCGAAGCCGGCATCGGCCGCATTCCCGAGGACCGCAACGAAGAGGGCGTGATCGGCGAAATGGCGATCTGGGAAAATGCCGTGCTGGAGCGCATCGCATCGCCGGCCTTTTCGCGCCGTGGTCTCGTCAACCGCAAGGCGGGCATGGCTTTCGCCAGGGAAATCATCGACGGATTCGATGTCCGCGGCGGCGGGCCAGCGATCCGCACCCGGCTGCTTTCCGGCGGCAATATGCAGAAGCTCATTCTCGGCCGCAACCTGCATCGGCGGCCGCGCATCCTGATTGCCGCGCAGCCGGCGCGCGGTCTCGACGAAGGGGCCGTGGCCGCTGTCCACGCGCGCCTGCTCGAAGCCCGCCGCCAGGGTACCGCCGTGCTGCTGATCTCGGAAGACCTCGACGAGGTGATCGCGCTTGCCGATCGCATACAGGCAATCGTCGGCGGCCGCCTGTCTCCGCCCGTCGAGGCCGAAAGCGCCGATGCCCGCAAGCTGGGGCTGATGATGGCCGGCGAATGGCAGGAAACCCCAGAGGCCGGCCATGCGATTTGAGCGTCGCGAGCACCGTCCGCTTTACCTGCTGATCGTCACGCCTGTGATCGCGGTGATTGCCGCGCTGGCGCTGGCCGGCATCCTGATCGCTATTGCCGGCGCGCCTGTTATCGATGCCTATTGGCGCATCCTGACGGGTGCCTTCGGTTCGCGACTGTCGGCGACCGAGACGCTGACGCGGGCAACGCCGCTGATGCTGACGGGGCTTGCTGCCGCCGTCGCTTTCCGGGCGCGACTCTGGAATATCGGCGCCGAGGGTCAGTTCTATCTCGGCGCCATCGCCGTTGCCGCGGCAAGCGCCAAACTGTTCGGCGATCTTCCCGCCCCCATCCTCATTCCGCTGCTGCTGCTGGTCGGCGCCATTGCCGGTATGGTGCTGATCCTGATCCCGCTCTGGCTCAGGCTGCGCTTCTCCGTCGATGAGGTCGTCACCAGCCTGCTGCTGAACTTCATCGCCGTGCTGTTCGTCTCGATGCTGATCGATGGCGTTCTCAAGGATCCGCTGGCCTTCGGCTGGCCGCAGTCGCAATCCGTCAGCGATCACGCCATGCTGCCGAAGCTGATCGCCCGCTCGCGCCTGCATATCGGCTTTGCGATTGCAATCGCGCTGGCTGTTGTCGTCCATTTCGTCCAGTCCCGCACCGTGTTCGGCATGCAGTCCCGCGCCGCAGGCCTCAATCCCGGCGGCGCCGTCTTTGCCGGCGTCCCGCTCGGCAGAACGTTGGTGAAGGTCGCCTGTCTCTCCGGTGGGCTGGCGGGGCTCGCTGGAGCGATCGAGGTCATGGGCGTCAAGGGTTATGTGACGACCGACCTATCGCCGGGCTTCGGCTATGCCGGTATTGTTGTCGCGATGCTCGCCAACCTCAATCCACTCGGCGTCGTCTTCGCTGCCATTTTCACCGCCACCATGTTCGTGGGTGCGGATGGCATGAGCCGCGGCCTCGGCATCCCGACCTATATCGCCGATGTCACGGTGGCGCTGTCGCTGCTGACGATGCTGATCGCATTGTTCTTTACCCAATACAGGATCCGGCGATGATGCAACTGTTCGACATCATCGCTTCATCCGGGCTCTGGGCGGCAATCCTGCGGATTGCCACGCCGCTGATTTTCGGCACGCTCGGCGCCCTGCTCTGCGAACGGGCGGGCGTGCTCAATCTCGGCATCGAAGGCATCATGACCTTCGGTGCGATGATCGGCTGGCTTTCGGTCTATCACGGCGCCGATCTCTGGACCGGCCTGCTGATTGCGGCGGTGGCCGGCGGCGTCTTCGGCCTGCTGCATGCGGGGCTGACGGTGACGCTCGGCCTCTCCCAGCATGTCTCCGGTCTCGGCGTCACGCTGTTTGCCTCCAGCTTCAGCTATTATGTCTTCCGGCTGATCGTGCCGCTTGCCAATACCCCACCCACCATCGTGGCCTTCCAGCCGATTGCCATTCCGGGTCTCTCGACGCTGCCTTTCATCGGGCCGGCCTTCTTCACCCAGACGGCGCCGACCTATCTCGCGATCGCCATCGCCCTGCTGATGGCCTACATCATCTTCCGCACCCCAGTCGGCCTTGCAATCCGCATGACCGGCGAGAACCCGCATGCGGCGGAAGCCCAGGGCGTCAATCCGATGAAGGTGCGCTACGGCGCGGTGATTGCCGGAAGCGCGCTGATGGGAATGGGGGGCGCTTTCCTGACATTGTCGGCGTTCAACAGCTTCTTCCCCACAATGGTGCAGGGACGCGGCTGGATCTGCATCGCGCTCGTCGTCTTCGCCTCCTGGCGGCCCGGCCGAGCGCTGTTCGGCGCCCTGCTCTTTGCCTTCTTCGATGCCTTTCAGCTTCGGCTGCAAACCGCACTCAGCGGGCTCGTGCCCTATCAGCTGTTTCTGATGACGCCCTATATCCTTTCCATTGCCGCCCTTGCCGTCATGGCCCGCCGCGCCCGCGTGCCGCAGGCGCTGATGCAGCCCTATCGCCGCGGCGAACGCTGAAACCACACACACACACATCAAATGAGGTTCCGATGTTCGACCTGATCGTCAGAAATGCAAATCTCCCCGATGGCCGAACCGGCATCGATATCGGCATCCAGAGCGGCAAGATCATCGCTGTCGAGCCCAATCTCCAGGCGCAGGCGGGAGAGGAAATCGACGCGTCAGGCCGGCTGGTCAGCCCGCCTTTCGTCGATCCGCATTTCCATATGGACGCCACCCTGTCGCTCGGCCTGCCACGCATGAACGTATCCGGCACGCTGCTGGAAGGCATCGCGCTCTGGGGAGAATTGCGGCCGATCGTGACGAAGGAGGAACTGGTCGATCGTGCGTTGCGTTATTGCGATCTGGCGGTGACGCAGGGGCTGCTCTTCATTCGCAGCCATGTCGATACCAGCGATCCCAAGCTTGTGACCGTCGAGGCGATGATCGAGGTTCGCGAAAAGGTCGCGCCCTATATCGATCTGCAGCTGGTCGCCTTTCCCCAGGACGGTTATTACCGCTCGCCGGGCGCAATCGATGCGCTCAACCGCGCCCTCGACATGGGCGTCGATATCGTCGGCGGCATTCCCCATTTCGAGCGGACGATGGCGGAAGGTACGGCGTCGGTCGAGGCGCTCTGCCGCATCGCCGCCGATCGTGGCCTGCCGGTCGACATCCATTGCGACGAAACCGACGATCCGCTCTCGCGCCATATCGAAACGCTGGCTGCGGAAACCATCCGCTTCGGCCTGCAGGGGCGTGTCGCCGGCTCGCATCTGACCTCGATGCATTCGATGGACAATTATTATGTCTCCAAGCTCATCCCGCTGATGGCGGAGGCCGAGATCAACGTCATCCCCAATCCGCTGATCAATATCATGCTGCAGGGCCGGCACGATACCTATCCGAAACGCCGCGGCATGACTCGCGTGCGGGAGCTGATGGATGCCGGGCTCAACGTTTCCTTCGGTCATGATTGCGTGATGGACCCCTGGTATTCGATGGGATCCGGCGACATGCTGGAGGTCGGCCATATGGCGATCCATGTCGCGCAGATGGCCGGCATCGACGACAAGAAGAGGATCTTCGACGCGCTGACCGTCAATTCGGCGAAGACGATGGGGCTTGCAGGCTACGGCCTGGAAAAGGGATGCAACGCCGACCTCGTCATCCTTCAGGCGAGCGACACACTGGAAGCGCTACGGCTGAAACCCAACCGGCTGGCGGTAATCCGCCGCGGCAAGGTCATCGCCCGCTCGGCGCCACGCATCGGTGAGCTTTTCCTCACCGGGCGTCCGGCACGGATCGACGGCGGGTTGGATTACACGCCTCGTTGTTGAGATGCGGTGGAAGCAAAAGAGCCGTGAAGCCGCGACCCTCTTCAATCCGCATTGGCCTGAAACCTACTTCTTCGAGGCCTCGTAGAGCGCCTTCGTTTCGGCGTTCATCGGGTAGAGACCGGGCAACGGTGTGCCTTCATCGATCCTGGTCATGATCCAAGCTTCCATGCGCTCCTGTTCCGGCGCTTCATCAAGCACCGCCTCGAGCAGATCCGCTGGAATCAGCACCGCGCCGTCCTGGTCGACGACGATGATGTCGTCGGGGAAAACAGCCACGCCGCCGCAGCCGATCGGCTGCTGCCAGGCGACGAAGGTGAGGCCGGCGACCGAAGGCGGGGCCGAGACGCCGCGGCACCAGACCGGCAGGTTGGTGTCGAGCACACCGGCAAGGTCGCGCACGACGCCGTCGGTGACGAGGGCTGCAACGCCTCTCTTTTGCATGCGGGCGCAGAGGATATCGCCGAAGATGCCTGCATCGGTGACGCCCATCGCGTCGACGACGGCGACACAGCCTTCCGGCATCGCCTCGATCGCGGCGCGTGTCGAGATCGGCGAGGCCCAGGATGCCGGCGTCGCCAGATCTTCGCGGGCCGGAACGAAGCGGAGGGTGAAAGCCGGGCCGACGATGCGCGGCTGGCCGGGCTTCAGCGGAACGGCGCCGCGGATCCAGACGTTCCGCAGGCCCTTCTTGAGAAGAACGGTCGTCAGTGTCGCCGTCGAGACGGTCTTGAGGGTTGCTATCGCTTCAGCGCTGAGGGCCATCGGGTATCGGTTCCACTTCGGTTTCTATCAGATGCTCTGGATCATGCCGCCATCGACGCGGATCACCGATCCGGTGAGATAGGAGGCAGGTTCGCTTGCCAGGAAGGTGACGACATTGCCATATTCTTCCGGCCGTCCATAGCGGCCGAGCGGAATGCTGCCGGCGCTCTCGGTGACGACGTCATCGACCGAGCGGTTTTCGCGTTTGGCCTTCTGCTCGTCGAGGAAGGTGATGCGGCCGGTGGCGATCCGGCCGGGCAGGACGATGTTGACGGTGATGCCGTCGCGCCCGACTTCACGCGCCAGTGTTTTCGACCAGCCGACCAACGACAGGCGCAGCGCGTTTGAAATGCCGAGATTGGGGATCGGCGCGACCACGCCCGACGAGGTCGAGGTGACGATGCGTCCCCATTTGCGCGCCAGCATCTCAGGCAGCACACGATCGGTAACGGCGATGACCGAGAGCACCATGCTTTGGAAATACTGGTTCCAGACCGCCGGATCCTGACCGGAGACGGTGGTCGGAGGTGGGCCGCCGGTATTGTTGACGAGGATATCGACCGGTCCGAACTGGCGCTCGATTGCAGCGACATGGGCATCGATCGAACCGAGATCGGAAAGGTCCCATTGCAGCGCCAGCGCCTTGCCGCCCTCGGATTCGATCGCAGCCGCGGTCTTCTCAGCGGCGGTGAGATCGATATCCGCCGCGGCAATTCTGGCGCCTTCGCGCGCAAGTTTGACGGCAATCGCGCTGCCCAGTCCGCCGCCGGCGCCAAGCACCAGGGCGGTCTTGTCCTTCAGGCCGAAATCCATTCCATCCGTCTCCTCAATGATCGGCCATCCTTCGGAGCAATGGACTATAAATAAAATATCGCTTCTGCTTCGTTCAAGAGATAGAAAAACTATCGATGGACACACGTTTTCTCGAAACCTTCATTGTCGTTGCCGAGCGGCACTCGCTGGCGGAAGCCGCCCAGCGGCTGAACCTCACGCCTGCGGCCGTCGCCCAGCGCATCCGCGCATTGGAGGCTGAGCTCGGGGTGCGGCTGCTGGTGCGCTCCGGCCGCGTCATGCGGCCGACGGAGGCGGGTTTTGCCATTCTCGAACGCTGCAGGGATCTGGTGCGCGATACACGCGACCTGAAGGCGATGGCCGGCACCGCGACGATTTCGGGCGAGATGCGGATCGGGGCGATCAATACGGCGCTGACCGGTCTCGTTCCCGACATTCTTCACCGTCTCGCCCAGGACTATCCGCTGATCGAGATCTTCCTCAAGCCGGGCGCTTCGATGGACCTCTATGCCGAGGTTTTGAACGGCGGGCTGGACGCAGCCTTCATCATCGAACCGCGATTTCCGATGCAAAAGACGCTGACTTTCAACAAGCTGCGCCAGGAACCCCTGGTGCTAATCGCTCCGCGGGACTGCGAAGGCGCGGATCCGCTCGAACTCCTGCAGACCCTGCCCTTCATCCGTTACGACCGCAACCAGTGGGGCGGCCACATCGCCGACGAATATCTGCGCGAGATCGGCATCCGCCCGGTCGAGCGTTATGAGCTCGACGCGCTGGAGGCGATCGCGGTGATGGTAGACCGTGGTCTCGGGATATCGATCGTGCCGGATTGGGCGCCGCCCTGGCCGGCTGGGCTTAATATCCTCAAGCTGCCCCTGCCCCGCTCGTCCGCCGTGCGCACCGTCGGCATCGTGGTGACGCGATCCTCGCCGAGGACAAATCTCGTCGCCGCGCTTCTGGAAACCAGCCGCGCGGCGATGGGAGCCTGATCAATTTCAGGCGATCTTCTGGCGGACCGGCAGCTTCCAGCCGGGCCGGACGAAATGGCAGGTATAGCCATTCGGAATCCGCTCCAGATAATCCTGATGTTCGGGTTCGGCTTCCCAGAAATCGCTGACCGGCACAACTTCGGTGACGACCTTGCCAGGCCACAGGCCTGATGCATCGACGTCGGCGATCGTATCCCTGGCGACGCGCTCCTGCTCAGGGGTGACGTAGAAGATTGCCGAGCGGTAGCTCAAGCCAACGTCGTTGCCCTGGCGGTTGCGCGTGCTTGGGTCGTGGATCTGGAAGAAGAATTCGAGGATTTCCCGATAGCTGATCCTTGCGGGATCGAAGATGATCTCGATCGCCTCGGCATGGGTTCCGTGGTTGCGGTAGGTGGCATTCGGCACATCGCCGCCGGTATAGCCGACGCGGGTCGAAATCACGCCCTTATATCGGCGGATGAGGTCCTGCATGCCCCAGAAGCAACCACCGGCGAGGACTGCACGTTCTTCGGTCATTGGATATCTCCTTTTCGCAAGAGATAGTATCTCCTGCCGGCGATTTCCACACGGTGCAAAGAGCACAGCTGTGCAATTTGCCTGCGGATACGCCCGATCCTGTCATGTCGATGTTACGCGCCGGCGCTAGCAAGACCTTGGACAATCCCTGCGGAGGCTGAGCCTCGACACCTGATGGAGACGGGTTATGAATAGACGCGAATTTCTGATCACATCGTCGGCTGCAGCTGGCCTGCTGGCTCTTCCGCGTTTCGCGTCGGCTGCCGCCGGCACGCTCGATCTCTACAGCGGTTCGGATGCCAACATCGTCGACCTCTGGAACAACGTCATCCGCCCGGCCTTCGAAAAGGCGCATCCAGGTGTTGCGCTGAAGGTGACCGATGCCGGCGACAATAATGGCCTGCGCGCCATCGCCGACCGTGCGCTCGCGGCACTGAAGACGAAGACCGATCCGCAGGCCGACCTTTTCGAGCAATTCGATCCGCGCCTACCGTCCGGCGGCATCGATGCCGGGCTCTGGGTCAAGTTCTCCGGCGAGAACGTCGAAGGCTACGACCATATCAATCCGCTTGCCTTCGACACACCCTACTCCCTTCCCTATCGCGGTTCGCAGGTCCTTCTCGCCTACGATACGACCAAGCTCGATCCGAAGGATGCGCCAAAGAACTGGGATCAGCTCACCGCCTGGATCAAGGCCAATCCGGGCCAGTTCATCTACAACCGTCCCGACAAGGGCGGTTCGGGCGGAAACTTCGTCCGCCGCGCGATCCATGAGGCCAATGGCCGCGATCCGAAGAAGTTCAAGATCGACAATTTCACCGCCGAATTCGCCACCGAGACACTGACGCCGGCCTGGAAAATCCTCAACGAGCTCGCGCCTGCGCTCTACGACAAGGGCGCCTATACGTCAGGCAACACCCAGTCGATCCAGCTGCTCGCCCAAGGCGTCGTCACCATGGTGCCGGTCTGGTCGGACCAAGTGCTGCAGGCGATCTCCCAGGGTGTGCTGCCTGATACGACCGGCCTCGTGCAGCTTGCCGATCTTGCCCTTTGCGGCGGCTTCTCCAGCATCACCGTGTTCTCGAACGGCGCCAACAAGGATGCGGCGCTGAAGCTGGCTGCATTCATGCTGACGAAGGAAATGCAGGAAGCGATCATCACGGAGATCGGTGGTTTCCCCGCCATCTCCTGGGATCACATCTCCGACGATCTTCGCAAGAAATATGCCGACGTCATCCCCTCGACCATCCCGACCTTCCCGGGCGGCGATTGGGAAAAGGCGATCGCCGACGGCTGGTACCGCAACGTCGCGCCGGGCATCAGCCGCACCTGATGTCCACTGACACTGCGCCGGCGGTTCTGCGCCGTCACCGGTCCATGGGAAGGGGGAGCTCGATCGGGCTCCTCCTCGTTGCCCTGCCGGTCCTCCTGCTGGCATGGCTGATCGTCTTTCCGATCTTTTCGGCGGTCCTCGGCACGATCTTCGTTCGAGGCCCTGACGGCGCGACGGAATTCTCGCTTGCCTCCTATCGCTTCTTCTTCACCGACGGCTACAGCCTCGGCAATCTGTGGCTGACGCTCTGGACCACTGCCGTCTGCGGCATTCTGCTTCTGGCGATTGGTCTTCCGATCGCGCTCTACCTCCGGTTTTCGCAAGGGCGTCTCGCCGCCTATGTGCAGGCTCTCGCGATCTTCCCGATGTTCGTGCCGTCGATCATTCTGGCCTATGCGCTGATCCGCACCATCGGGCCGAACGGCACCGTCGACCTGCTGCTGAACGCCGTCGGCCTGCCCAAGCTGCGCACGCCCTACCTGACGCCGTGGGGGCCGGTCATCGGTCTCGTCTGGGACAATCTTCCCTTGACGGTGCTGATGCTGACATCAGGGCTCTCCTCCGTCTCGAACAGCGCCATCGAAGCCGCCCGCGATGTCGGCGCAAGACCGCTTCGGGTGTTCATCTCGATCATCCTGCCGCGCATGGGTAACTCGCTGCTGGTCACCGCGTCTTTTGCCGTGCTCGGGATCTTCTCCGCCTTCACCCTGCCCTATGTGCTCGGCTCGGCATCGCCGGAGATGATGGGACCGTTCATGCAGCGCACCTTCGCCGACATGAACGACCCGCTGAACGCCATGACCCAGGCCGTCATCACATTCGGCTTCTGCCTAGTCTTCGGCATTCTCTACATCAGGTCGATCGCCCGCAACCGCGAGGCCCGGCCATGAGTGCCGTCAGATCGAGCTTCGGCCTGCGCTTCGACTGGATCGGCTTTCTCTTCGCCTGCCTGCTGACGCTGTTCATCGCGCTGCCGCTGATCGTCGTCGGGACATGGGCCTTCACCGAGATCTGGCGTTACCCCTCGGTGATCCCGCAGCAGTTCGGCCTGCGCTTCTGGGGCCAGACGCTGGCGCGTCCGGATGTCTGGGACGCGCTCTTCCTCAGCCTGCGGTTGACGACGACGGTAACCGTTCTTTCCGCCGTCATCTGCCTTCCCGCGGCTTACGCCTTCGCGCGCCTGCGCTTTCCCGGCAGGAACATCCTGTTCCTGTCGTTCCTCTCATCGCATGCCTTTCCGAAATTCGGCCTGCTCGTCGCCATTGCCGGCATCTTCCTGCAGCTCGGCCTGATCAGCACCTTCTGGGGCGTTGTGTTGATCCAGCTTGTCGGCACGCTGATGCTGATGATCTGGATTCCGGTCGCAGCCTTCCAGAATGTCGACCGGCGCATGGAAGAGGCGGCGCGCGATGCGGGTGCCACGCCGCTGCGCGTCTTCTGGTCGATCACGCTGCCGCAGGCCGCACCGACGATCGCAGCTGCACTGCTTTTGACCTTCGTCGGCACATTCTACGAGACCGAAGGCGCCTGGCTAATCGGCGCGCCTCAAGTCCGCACCATGCCGGTGCTGATGATCAGCTTCATCAACAATCAGATCGTCGTGCAATACGGTGCCGTACTGTCAGTCATGCTGTGGGTGCCGTCCTTCATCGCGTTGATGTTTGCCCGCCGGGTGATCGGCACCGGCGCCTTTGCGAGAGGCTTCGGCGCCTAAGGCATCGCTTATCAGGAAAGGGTTTGAGAATGGCACATCTTTCGATCGAGGGCGTTTCGAAGCTGTTCGGGACCACCTTTGCCGTTCGCGACTTCTCGCTCGAAGTGAGCGATGGCGAGCTCGTCTGCCTGCTCGGCCCATCCGGTTCCGGCAAGTCGACGCTTCTCAGAATGATCGGCGGTTTCGAGCGCCCGAGCGGCGGAACGATCCGCATCGATGCGAAGGATGTGACGGCGCTGCCGCCCGAGCGGCGCCCGACCGGCATGGTGTTTCAGAGCCATGCGCTCTGGACGCACATGGATGTCTTCAACAACATCGCCTTCGGCCTGAAGCTCCGCCGGCTGCCGAAAGCGGAGATTCGCCAGCGTGTCGAGGATGCTTTAGCCTTGGTCGGTCTCGCCGATTACGGACGGCGGATGACGACTCAGCTCTCCGGCGGTCAGCAGCAGCGCGTCGCGCTTGCCCGCTCGCTCGTGCTCGAGCCGAAGATCCTTCTGCTCGACGAGCCCTTCGCCAGCCTTGACCAGCATCTGCGCGAAAGGCTGCGGGAGGAAGTGCGCGATATCCAGCAGCGCCTCGGCATCACCACGCTCTTCGTCACCCATGGCCAGGACGAGGCCTTAGCGCTCGCCGACCGCATCGTCGTCATGCGCGACGGACGCACCGAACAGATCGCGCCGCCAAGCACTATCTACCGGCAGCCGCAGACCGCTTTCGTCGCCGGTTTCATCGGCTCGATGAATTTTGTCCAGAGCCGCGTTAGAAACGGTGTCTGCGAGCATCCGCTGTTCCCGCTTGCGGTTCCCGTCGAGGATGGGCCGGTGACGCTGGCCGCTCGGCCGGAAGCGCTGACGATCCGTTCCTCGGACCGCGTCGATGCCGCGACAGTCCATCGCATCGTCGATTTCGGCACCCACAAGATGGTCGATGTCGATCTTGCCGACGGCACCCGTCTGAAGGCGATGATGGCGCCGGACGATCGGATCCGGGCCGGGATGAGGGTCGAGCCGTGCTTCTCCCGCTTTTTTATCTTCCGTCACAACGAGCTTGTGCATTCCGAGTTGCAGATCCTGCCGCAGTACCCCGGTGAGCGAATCAAGTCGAATACATGCCTTTGATTCGGCATGAGCGGCGCTTCAGATGTTGACTGTGCCGGCTCACGCCGTGTGATCTGATACCAGGTCGGTGTTTTCGAACTAAAGTTAAAGTTTATTCTGCGTTTTCCATAGGCTTTTTATGTATCCGTGGTTGTGCGGAGCGACCGCCATTTCGATTATCTGAAACAATTCAAATAGAAATGCGCGAATCTTACACGAATGCATTCGTACATTTACATATTATAAATGTCTTCATTTAAGAATTGGCCCTATCAAAAGTGATGGTATTTGATGGCTTCCCGCCTGCGATAATTGGCCATTGTGAAACTATGGAGGAATGAATGTTGGGATTTGGCGCAGGCGTCGATGCAAGGGCCGTTCTCGAAGCGATGAGCAAGTCTCAGGCGATCATCGAGTTCAAGCTGGATGGTACAATCATCACCGCGAACGAAAACTTTTGCCGGGCGCTCGGTTATCAGCTTTCCGAAATCGTCGGTCAACATCATCGCCTCTTTGTCGATCCGGCTGAGGCAGCCAGCTCCGACTATAAAGACTTCTGGGCAAAACTAGCGCGCGGCCAGTTCGATCAACGGCAATATAAGCGCATCGGCAAGGGCGGCACGGAGGTCTGGATCGAGGCCTCCTACAACCCGGTCATTCGCGGGGGCAAGCCGTATAAGGTCGTCAAATTCGCGACCGATATCACCGCGCAGAAGCTCAAGGCGGCCGAAGATAGCGGTAAGCTGAACGCCATCTCGCGCGCCCAGGCAGTCATCGAGTTCACTCCGAAAGGCGATATTCTCACCGTAAATGAGAATTTCCTGACGACACTCGGCTACGAGCTGGCGGAAATCCAGGGCAAACATCACTCGATGTTCTGTGAGCCAAGCTATAGCAACAGTGAAGATTATCGTCGGTTCTGGACGAAGCTTGCCGCGGGAGAATTTGTTGCGGATGAGTTCTTGCGCATCGGCAAGGGCGGCAAGAAGGTCCATATCCAGGCATCATACAATCCGATCTTCGACATGAACGGCAAAGTTTTCAAGGTCGTCAAATTTGCGACCGATGTCACCACGCGCGTCGGAAATGTCGACCAGCTCGCGGGAGCGCTAAAGGCTTTGTCAGAGGGCGATCTGATGCAGACCATCGCCATGCCCTTCCTGCCCGCCTTGGAGAAACTGCGCGCCGATTTTAACGACGCTTCATCGAAGCTTCGCGTTACATTGCAGACAATCTCGCAGAACGCTGGCGCCATCGCTGCGGCATCGCAACAAATACAATCCGCCTCGAACGATCTGTCCAAGCGTACCGAGCAGCAGGCTGCTTCCGTCGAGGAGACGGCCGCAGCGCTGGAGGAGATCACAACCACCGTCGCTGATTCCAGTTCCCGCGCCCAGGAAGCAGGGCAGCTTGTTCGCAAGACCAAGGAGAATGCGGAGAATTCCGGCAACATTGTCAGTCAAGCCGTGGACGCGATGGGCAAGATCGAAAAGTCCGCCGGCGAGATCGCCAACATTATCGGCGTAATCGACGAAATCGCCTTCCAGACGAATCTTCTGGCGCTCAATGCCGGTGTTGAAGCGGCCCGGGCCGGCGACGCTGGCAAGGGCTTCGCCGTCGTCGCTCAGGAAGTTCGCGAACTCGCCCAGCGATCGGCCAAGGCGGCAAAGGAGATCAAGGAGCTGATCAACGCCTCGAACGAACACGTCAAAAGCGGTGTCACATTGGTTGGTAACACCGGCAAGGCATTGCAGGAAATCGTGACCCAGGTCGTCCAGGTGAACGGTAATGTCGGCGCCATCGTCGAAGCCTCCAAAGAGCAGGCAACGGGTCTCAAGGAAATCAATACCGCCGTCAATACGATGGACCAGGGCACACAGCAAAATGCCGCCATGGTCGAGGAGACGACGGCCGCGGCGCATAGTCTTGCCAAGGAAGCAGATCAACTCTTCGATCTCCTCGGTCAGTTCAACATCGGGACAGGTGCCGGTGCACCTCGCGCCGTCCCGGTTGCAGCCGACCGGCATTTGCGGGCTATGCCGTCGCCAGCCCGTCAGATGACGGCGAAGGTTGCCCGAGCATTCAGCGGCAATGTGGCGCTCAAAGGCGGCGACAGCTGGGAGGAGTTTTGATGGCGTCGATATCCAAAAATCGCGATGGACGCACGTCTCTCGAAATCATTGCATTCCAATTGCATGGTCAGAGCTTCTGTATCGAAACCACCTCCATTCGAGAGATACGTGGATGGGCAGCTTCGACGCCGATCCCGCACGCGCCGCCGGAAATGGTCGGCATCATTAACTTGCGAGGCGTCGTCATTCCCACCATCGACTTATGTCGCAAGCTGGGGATGCCTTCGTCGGAAGCGACCGAACGCAGCGCAATCGTGGTCGCCGAAGTTCACGGCAAACCGATCGGCCTTATGGTGGATCAGGTCACCGATATGCTTTCGATCAACGCCGATGATCTGCAACAGGCTCCAGAGATTGTCAGTTCGCCGGACCGCTCATACTGTGAAGGAATTATCACTCACCAGTCTGGGATGATTTGCTTCCTGAGCTTGACCCGGATGTTCGCTGACGATGACGAAGCATTGGCCGCTTAGATGCTGATGATTTTAGGCCGGCTCGGCCTAAAACCTGAATCAGCATCTAAATCAAATAAATAGAGCATGATGTCGTCCGAAATCCGCCCATAGGCATCGTCCGCTAGTACCGCGCCAACACAGTTGTTGGCGCGGCATTCGCCTATGCGAAACCGGGATAATTGCGCCGGAATGCATCGGTTCACGTCCTGATCTGGAAGCCTTCCAGCAGCCAGGGATGCAGCGCCTTGCTGGCAGCCAGGACGTCGCTCTTTCCGACAACCTTAGCGCCGGAAAAACGGGTGACGATGCCGCCCGCCTCTTCGACCATCAGAGCCGAGGCGCCGAAATCATGGATCGCGAGCCCGTCCTCGAAGAATCCGTCCAGCCGGCCGCAGGCGACATAGGCGATCGACAGGGCCGCCGAGCCGAGGCGGCGCACACCCGCCGTATTCGCCATCAGGCGTTTGATGGCCTCGAAATAGGTCTCTTCCGCAACCGCCGTGACCTGGCCAGGGATCGGCAGCCCGGCGCCGACAAGCACGTTCTCGACGTCGCCGACATCGGCGCAGTGGATACGCCCGCCGTTCAGATAAGCGCCGCCACCGATCTCGGCGCTGAACAGCTCGTCCTGCATGGCGTCATAGACGACGCCCATGACGAGCCTGCCGCTTTCGACGATCGAGATCGTCATGCCGAAATGCGGAACGCCCCAGGCGTAATTGGTCGTGCCGTCGATCGGGTCAATATAGATGATCGGCGTTTCCGGACCCGCCGTGCGGTTGCCGACGGCTTCCTCGCCTTGGATGGCGTAGTCCGGGAAGGCCTTCGTCATCTCGTCGACGATGATCCGCTCGACGGCGAGATCGATTTCGGTCTGATAGTCGCGCGGCGCCTTGGCGAGCATCTCCTGGGATCTGCGCCGCCGCAGGGAGCCGCGGGCAGTTTCGCCCGCCTTCAATACCGTTTCGGCAAGCACGACAAGGCGGAACGAGGCGTTCGGGGAAAGACGCGCGGAAATCGGGGAAGATGTCATGAGAAAGGTCCGGATGCTGCTGGATATGACGGAGTGAATCGCAAGGAGCCCATCCCTTCGCAGAGGCCGATGATGATTTTATGAAGCGCGCTCATGCCGAGCGGATTATCGCAGGATCGTTTCAAGCTCGGAAATGGTCGGAAACGCCTTTCTTGTTCCATGTCTTGAGACGGTGATGGCTGCGGCTGCCACTGCGTGTTCGATGGCTAGCCTGTCCAACCGCTGTCCGCGCAGCGCGCAGGATGCAAGTGCTGCGGCCATGAATGTATCGCCTGCGCCCGTTGTATCCACAACATCGCAGACCTGGGCGGGCACTTCGATGCTATCGTGCCGATTCACCAGCGTCGCGCCTTCGCCGCCCAGCGTCAGGACGATTTCGCGCAGCCCTCGGCTCAGCAGATATTCGGCAGCATCCCTGCCCGTCGTTCCCGTCAGGGCCCGCGCCTCGCCCTTGTTGAGGAAGGCGATGTCGATCAATCCCCAAAGATCGGAGAAATAGGTGCGCACCGGCGAGGGATTGAAAGCGGTGACCATGCCGATCGCTCTTGCATGCTCGAGAATGTCGCGTGTCGTCCGGTCGGACAGATTGCCCTGCAGCATTATGAAATCGCCGCTACCGGCCGCCGACAGCGTCCGCCTGACATGGGAGAGGGACAGGCTTTGCGCCGATTCCGTCGTCGTGACGATGGCATTTTCGCCGCTCGGCAGCCGGAAGATGATCGAGACATCGCTCGATGCATTTTCCATTTCGATCAGTTCGCTTTGAAGCGGTTCGTCCGCGAGGTAATGGCGAATGGTATCGGCCCTGGCATCCCTGCCGACCGGCGCCACCAGCGTTGTCGGAACGCCGCAGCGGGCCATGACGACCGCCTGGTTCGTGCCCTTGCCGCCGAGATCGCTGCCCCCGGCATTGCCCAGAATGGAGGCGCCGATGACGGGAAGTTCGGAGACGGCGATGGTTTCGTCGATGGCGACGTTACCGATTATGTAGGCGCGCATGCATCCGCTTTCGCAAGGTGGGGTTTAGAGCGGTTCAGCTTTTCATAAAAGCGCAGAATCGTTCTAACCTTTTGTTTTTACGCAATTCCGGCAAAGCCGCTTCGCGCTTTGCCTGGAATTGCTCTAGAGGTAAGGCGCATCGTGAAAATCGATCTCGAGCTGCATCGCCCGGCGGAAGATCGCGCTGAGCCGCGCTTTTTCATTCTCTTCCAGCGTTTCTCCTGTCATGTCGAGTTCATTTTTCAGCCATTGCGCCTGGGCGGCGAAATTCGGATCGACATGCAGGTCGACCCATTCCTTTAGCAGCGGATCGCTGATTGGACGGGTCGCCGCTTCCTTCGACCAGGTCCAATACATCCACTCGGCCGCAAACATGGCCGCGACCGTGTCGAGGAAGTCGCCTTGGCGGGCGATCTCCAACATGCCGGTGCGAAAGGCCTCGACTTCGGCGATGCCGGTATCGAAGGACGAGGGATTGATGCCGCGGCTGGCGAAGGTGCGCTCGAAATAGGCGATTTGCTCGTTGGCGAGCGCATCGAGAACCGCGATCAGCCAACGCTTCTGCGCTATCGTTCCGGCTGTCGCCGCCGCATAGGCGAAGATCGAGATGGCGCTGTCGACGAAGGCGCCTTCATAGACGAGATAACGCTCGAAAGCCGCCTTGCTCAGCCTGTCGTTCTTGACGTCCTCGACGAAGCGGTGGCTGAGCATCGTGCCGAAGACGGCGTTGTTCTCGCGCAGGATGCGGTCTGAAAGGCTTTCTGCCGCCATGCTCAGCCCTCCAGTCCCGGTTCGGCCGCCGCCCGGAAGGCGCGCACCCGCTCGATGTCGACAGGGTTCCACCAGACGCCGCCTTGCTTCAACGAAGAGGCGACGATGACCCCGTTGGTGCGGCTCAGAATACCGACGATATTGTCCTTGTTGACGCCGGAGCCGACGAGCAGCGGCAGGTGCGTCGCCGCACCGATCTCCTCGATCTCCTCCATCGTTGCCGAATTGCCGGTCCGCTGGCCGGTGGCGATGACGCCGTCGGCATCGAAGAAGGCGAGATCGCGCGTCAGTTCCTGGATCGAGCGGTCGGCAACGATGGCGTGGCTGCCATGCTTGACGTGGCTGTCGGCAAAGACCTTGATGTGCTCGGCTCTCAGCAGCGAGCGGTAGCGCATGGCTTCGGCAGCCCTGCCCTCCATGAAGCCTTCATTGGCGACATAGGCATTGGCCCATTGGTTGACGCGGATGAATTGGGCGCCACCGGCCATGGCAATGGCGAAAGCCGGGATAGGCGCGTTGGCCAGCACGTTGACGCCGAGCGGAATGCCGGCGGCACGCGCAATCCGGTCGGTGACGACCGACATGAAACCGGTCGTCTCGGGGCCGATATCCTCGGGCTTCGAGAACGGCACGTCGCCGTGATTTTCGATGATCAGCCCATGCAGGCCGCCTTCCACGCAGGCTTCGGCGTCGCGCATGCAGGCGTCGTAGATCGCATCCATCGCAGCCTCCCGGTAGCGCGGCGCGCCCGGAAAGGCCGGGCAATGGATCATGCCGATCAGAACCTTGTCCCTGCCGAAGATATCCCTGATGGCGTTGGACGGCCTATCCGAAATTTCCTGCATGTCATTCCCTTTCCAATTCCTGCCCGGCGCTGACATCACGCCTGCTTTTCGGTGAGCCAGCCGAGAATGTTCTTCCAGAGCCGGCCATAACCTTCCCATTCGCAGAAAGCGGGCGAGAGCCAGTGCGGGCCGATATCCGACGTCCAGGCCGCCGTCCGCCCGGTGCCGTGCGTGCCGACGACGAGCAGAGGATGGCCGCCCTGATTCTGAGGCAGGCGCGCAACGATCTCGACATCGGCACGGTCTCGCACTTCGACCTCGTTGACGCCGAGAAGCCCCGGCCAGGTGCCTTCGAGGCCCCGCATCGTTGCATGCTCGGGCTTTACTACCTCGGCAACGGTTCCTTCGGGAATTTCGACGCGGTCGTCATAAGGCAGGCAGGTGACGGGCAGCGTGTCTTCGACGGGGGTGCGCCGCCAGCGCGCCTTGCCGTCGATGCCCTGGAAAGAGAAATAACCGCCGACCATCAGCAGGCCGCCGCCCTTCTCCACCCACGCCTTCAGAAGCTTCAGCCGGTTCGGCACCGTGCGCGAATGCAGCCACACATCCGGCGGCAGCAGCAGCGAATTGGCGCCGATATCGGAGAGAATGATGGCGTCATAGGCGTCGAGCCCGGTCATCTCGAAGGGGAATTTCTCCACTGCCTCATGCGCCGGCATATAGGTGAGCTCGAAGGCGCTGCCGGCGAGCGCCTTGACCAGCGGTTCGGCGCCGAGATGGAAGGTGACGCTGCCGAACTGGTCGAAGCCTTTGTAATGCGTGGCGGAGCTGACCCAGCTTTCGCCGACAAGGAGGATTTTCTTGGTCATGGTCTGCGTTTACCTGTGATCGATTGAATGGATGGAGCTAAAGCATGTCGCGCAAAAGTGTGCAGCGGTTTTGCGATAACGACATGCGTAAAACGAAGACCTAAAGCGCGACGCGCTTTAGGTCCCGGCATGAAAGACGCGGCGCGGATTGCTGCGCATCATCTCGTCGAGAACCGTCCTGTCGAGGCCGTGCCGCTGGAGACGGGGCAGGAAGTGGCGAAGGATATAGGCGTAGCCGTTACCGCCGTAATGCGTCAGCATCATCTTCAGAAACACGTCGTGCGACAGAAGAATACGGTCGAGATAACCGGCCTCGACGAGACGGACGATGGCGCGCGCCGCCTCCTCGTCGCTCGGGCACTGCACCTGCTGATCGGCATAGAAGAAATCCATGCCGATCATGTCGTATTCGATGAAGGCGCCACGCTCCGCCAACTCGCTCTGATAGGCAATGTCGTCATGCGACGGGTTCATGTGGCAAAGCACGGTGTGGCGGAGATCCGCCCCCTCCTCCGCCACCACGTCGAGCACGCGGTGGCCGAGACGGAGCCAGCCCGGCAGATGCACCATCAGCGGAAGTCCAGTCAGCACCTGCGCGCGGGCAGCGCCGCGCAGAGATTTTTCTTCCTCGCCGGTGAAATCTGAGGAGACGCCGATCTCGCCGATCAAGCCGATCCTGACGCCGGTGCCGTCGACGCCTTGCCTCGCCTCGCGGACAATTTCCCGCGCGATGTCATCGGCGCTCATTGCCGCGACGCCTTCGGGATGTGAGGAGCCGAGGTAATAACCCGCTCCCATCACGACGTTGAGACCGGATGCTTTCGAGATGCGCTGGAGCGCCAGCGGATCACGGCCGATGCCCTTGCAGGTCGGTTCCACCACCGTGCGGCCACCTTCTGTTACGAAGTCCTTGAGCTCGGTGATCGCCAGATGTTCGTCGTCGAGCGTGATATTGTGCTTGTTGACAAAAGGGTCCTGCCGGAGTTCGCCGAGGATCTCCATGCAGACGAAGCTTTCGGCGAGATATTGCCGTTCCGGCGTCTTCGGCGCGTGCCACCAGCAGCGGCAGTCGTTGAGGATATGCTCGTGCATCAGCGTCACGCCGAGCGCATCCGCCGAAATTGGACCGGTGACGGTCATAACCTTGCCGGATCGGACATGCGCTTCGGACAGGTTCTCTCCATTCTGTTCGCTCATCGCTTCATCCATTCCTGCCCAGCCGGAAATGGAAATTGGCAGTGAAGATGCGCGTGTTCAGCCAGATGGCGACGAGGATGATGGCGCCGGTGACGATCTGGGTGAAGAAAGGCGATATGTGCATCAGGATCAGGCCGTTGCCGATGACGGCGATCGTCAGCGTGCCGAGCACGGTGCCGAGGATGGTGCCGCGTCCGCCCATCAGCGACGTTCCGCCGAGCACCACGGCCGCAATCACCTGCAGCTCGAAACCGACGGCGGCATTGGACGAGCCGGAGCCGAGGCGAGCGGCGATCAGCAGGCCGGCGACGGCGCAGGCGATACCGGAGACGATATAGACCGAGGCGATGATCCATTTGGCCGGCATTCCGACACGCCGCGCCGCCTCCGCATTGGAGCCGACCGCCACGACCTGGCGGCCATATTTGGTCGCGGTGATGACGACATAACCGAGAATGGCGATGACGACAGCGATGACCGCCGGGATCGGAAAACTGAGGATTTCACCCCGGCCGAGCGCAAAGAAGCCCGGCGCATCCTTGATCGGGATGGAATAGCCCTGGGTCAGATAGAGCGCCAGACCGCGCAGGATCGAGAGCCCGGCAAGCGTGACGATGAAGGCCGGGATGCCCTGATAGGCGGTGAACCAGCCCTGGACCAGTCCCATGAAGCCGCCGAGCAAGACCATGCCGATGACGACTGACGGCCAGGGTACACCCATTGCCATGATGATCGCCGCGACCGCATTGACGAGGGCGACCTGCGAGCCGACCGACAGATCGATGCCGCCAGTGATGATGACGAAGGTCATGGCGATGGCGACAATCAGGATGGGGGCTGCCTGGCGCACGATGTTCAGGATGTTGCCGAGCGTGAAGAAGGTTTCGCTGCCGATCGAGAAGAAGATCATGCAGGCCAGGAAGAAGATGGCGATCGACAGGACCTGTGCGTGTTCACCGAAGAAATCGGCGACGCGCGAGCCGTGGCCGCGTTCCGTATAAGCTGTCATTGTCTGGCTCCTTCACCGACGATCAGCCTGACGAGATCCTCGAGGTTGGTGCTGCCGATCTGCCGTTCGGCCACCTTCGTGCCCTCATACATCACCGCGATACGGTCGCAGACCCGGAAGAGGTCCTGCAGCCGGTGGGTGATGAGGATCACCGAGACCCCGTTTGCCTTGACGCGGTTGATCAGGGCGAGAACCGCCTCAACCTCGGCCACGGCAAGCGCCGAGGTCGGCTCATCCATGATCAGCACCTTCGGTTTGAAGGAGGCGGCGCGTGCAATGGCGATCGCCTGGCGCTGCCCGCCGGAGAGCTGGGCGACCTTGCCGGTCAGCCTCGGGATGCGGATCTCGAGCGAATCCAGCATCTTGCGGGCCTCGGACAGCATCGTCCTGGTGTCGAGAAACGGCCCGCGGCTGAGTTCGCGGCCGAGGAAGAGATTGCCGACGACATCGATATGATCGCAGAGGCTGAGATCCTGGAACACCATTTCGATGTTCCGCCCACGCGCATCCGCGGGGCCGGAGAAGCGAACCTCTTCGCCCTCCATGGTGATCGTGCCGGCATCCGGAATGTAGGTTCCCGAGATGATTTTCGTCAGCGTCGACTTGCCGGCGGCGTTATCGCCGACAAGGCCCAGGCATTCGCCGGGGAAAATGTCGAGATCGACGCCGCGCAGGGCCTGGTGCGAGCCGAACGACTTGCGGATGCCGCGCAGCGAGATGCGCGGGTCGGATCGGGTGCCGCCGGATGTTCCGCTTCCGGAGGATGCGACCCCTCCGGAACCGGCGGCAGCGATGTCACGCTGTCCGCTTGCGATCATTTGAAGACGGCCCGGTACGGCTCGACATTCTCCTTGGTCACGATGGTGATCGGCACCGAGATCGTCTTGGTGACGGCTTCGCCGGCCGAGGCCTTGACGAGTGCGTCGACGGCGGCACCGCCCATTGCGGCCGGATCCTGCTGGACAACGGCGACGACGAAGCCGGCATCGATGCCGGCAATGGCTTCGGCAGTCAGATCCCAGCCGAACACCTTGATTTTATCCTGCTTGCCCTGGCTCTGGACAGCGGCGATCGCCCCCATCAGGGCCGGCTCGCCGGTGGCGTAGATCGCGGTCAGATCAGGATTGGCGGTGATCAGGTTTTCAGCCGCCGCAAGAGCGTTGTCCTGGATGTTCTGTCCGTCGACGACGCCGGCCATTTCAACGCCGTCGACGCCTTTCAGGGTCTTCTCGAAGCCGTCCTGGCGGATGTTCTGAATGAACGAGTTCAGCGCGCCGACAACGCCGAGCTTGGCCTTGCCGCCCATGTTCGCCTTGACGTAGTCGAGGAAGTATTTGCCCATGTCGGCACCGGCCGCGGCGTTGTCCACGCCGATCTGCGCCTTCTGCGGACCATCAGGCAGGATGGCGTCGATGGCGACGACCGGAATGCCGGCATCGGCCGCCTGCTTGACCGCCGGCATGATGCCGTTGACGTCGATTGCCACGACGGCAAGGCCGGAGACCTTTTCCTGGACGTAGGTTTCGATCGCGCTGTTTTGCGCCGTCGTCTCGTTGTTGGCGTTGAAGATCACCAGCTTGACGCCGGCGGCATCGGCCGCCTTCTGGGCGCCCTCATTCATCTGATTGAAAAAAAGCGCCTGCTGGTTGATCTGCACCAGCGCGACGGTCTTCTTTTCCTGTGCCGCAGCGCTGGCCAGGCCGATGAAGGTCAATGCCGTGAAGCCGGCGGCTGCGATCATCGTTCGTCTTGTCAAATTCAGTGTCATGTTCTCATCCTCTTTTGGTTTTTTGACGTTGCTGATTGTTATTTCGCAGGCGGCGCAACGGAGTTCCGCACCACGATTTCGACAGGCAGGAGTTCTTCCGAAGCGGATGGTTTCCACTCGTGCCAATTGGTTTCCAGAAGCAGCTCCAGCGACCGCCGACCGATCTGGCGCACCGGCTGGCGGATGGCCGTCAGCGGCGGTGCAAAGAGATGAAGCGGACCGACGTCGTCGAAGCCGATGACCGAGATGTCATCAGGAATCGAGACGCCTCGGCTTCTGAAGACCTCGACCAGCCCGATGGCGATCTCGTCGGAGCTGGCGAAGATCGCCGTCGCCTTTCGGTCCCCGGAGAGATAGTCGAGTGCCGCCGCGCGGCCGTATTCGATCGTGTATTCGCCGGCATAACGATCGGCCCGGGCTTCGTCGCCATACCGTTCTCTGAGCGCCTTCAGCAGGCCGTCATAACGCCTGCGGGCGCTGATCATGCGCTCGTCGCCGCCGATGAAGAGGACATGGCGATGGCCTTGCTCGGCCAGATGCTGGCCGGCGAGATAACCGCCCTGCTCATTGTCGCAGAACAGCTTCGGCGCCTTCGAATCGGGAATGTCCTCGTCGACGATGATGACCTTGCCGCTGCCGTTGATCAGCGCGGCAAGCGCGCCGTCGTCTGGGTGGTTGGTGACGAAGATCAGGCCGTCGACGTGATTGCGCTCGATCAGCTGCAGATATTCGATCTCGCGTCCCGGCCGATTGAGCGTGGCGTGCAAGGAGACCGCCAGCTTCTTTTCATCGGCCGCCTGCTCGACGGCGGCGACGAGGGTCGCGAAGAAGGGATTGGCGATATCGGGCACGACGAGGCCGATCGTGTCCGAGCGCCCCCTGCTTAACCGGCGCGCATGCGGGTTCGGCCGGTAGTTCAGCGTCTTGATCGCATCCTCGATACGCTTCTTGGTCTGAAAAGGAAGATCGAGGCTTCCGTTGACGAAACGCGACACTGTGGTGACCGACACCCCGGCGGCGGCGGCAACATCCTTCAGGCTCGGTGTCGTTCCCTTGGCCATCGGCTGAACTCACTGTAAAGCGGTTTAGTAAAGCGCTTTACAAGACAATATCGATTGCTCGCCGTTGTCAACAGCGATGAATGTGCAGGATCTGTTTTTCTTGCGATCCGATCGATGCTCGACCGGCAGGCCGTCAGGCGATCGTCGGGTCGAGTTGTCGCGCAGCCGGTCGCCGGTGATGGCTTCGAGATCTGGCTCGACGGCGTCACCGGGTTTGATTTATGACCTTTCCAAGCCGATCGGCTGCTGTCTTTATATGACGTGGTCCGTCGACGCGTCGAAGAGATGGATCTGGTCCGGATCGACCGAAAGTCCGATCATCTCTCCCGCCTTGACCCTGTCGCGGCGCGTCTCGACGATCGTCAGTTCCGGCTGGGTCTTCGCGACGATGAAAGTCGACGAGCCGGTCGATTCGACGAAGGCGATCGGCACGTCGAAGCTGCCATGGCCGGGCTCGACGACGCCGATATGTTCCGGCCGGATGCCCGCGATGAGCTTACGCCCGGGTTCGATGGCGCGGGTGATCGCAAGCGTCTGCTTCACCGCGCCGAAATCCAGGATAAGGCTCTTGCCGTCTTCCGCGGCAATCGCGGGAATGAAATTCATCGCTGGCGAACCGATGAAACCGGCGACGAACCGGTTCGCCGGCCGGTCATAGAGATCAAGCGGCGCGCCTTGCTGTTCGATGATGCCGTCGCGCATCACCACCACATGGTCGGCCATCGTCATCGCTTCGATCTGGTCATGGGTAACATACACCGAGGTGGCGCCCAGCCGGTCGTGCAGGGCGCGGATTTCCTTACGCATCGAGACGCGTAGCGCCGCATCAAGATTGGAAAGCGGCTCGTCGAACAGGAAAGCCTGGGGGTTGCGGATAATGGCGCGGCCCATGGCTACACGCTGCCGTTGGCCTCCCGAAAGCTGGCGCGGATAACGGTCGAGCAGCCGGGAAAGACCGGTGATGACAGCGACTTCCTCGGCTTTCCGCTTTGCCTCAGCCTTGGGGACGCCGTGCATTTTCAGCGAATAGGTCAGGTTCTGTTCCACCGTCATATGCGGATACAGCGCGTAACTCTGAAAAACCATGGCGATATTGCGCTCCCGCGGCGGGACGTCGTTCATCACCTCGCCGGCAATCTTCAGCGTGCCGCCGGTAATTTTTTCCAGCCCGGCAAGCGAGCGGAGCAACGTGGACTTGCCGCATCCGGACGGGCCGACCAGCGCGACGAACGTGCCCTTGGGAATTGAAAGGTTGACATTCTTCAGCGCATGAAAGGCGCCGTAGTGCTTCTCGATGCCCGAGAGTTCGATCTGGATGTCCTGGCTCATGCCGAAAACCTTGCTGGTCCCCAAGCGGGGCCGATGAGATGGCCAAGGGTGAAAAACGTTGTCATTTGACTGCTCCGGCGGCGATGCCGCGCGTTAACGTGCGCTGGAAGATCAAGAAGAAGATCACGGTCGGTATTATACCCAGGAAAGCCGCCGAGGCCTGCAGCACCGGGTCCGACATATTCTGACCGCGGGTGAGGCCCATGGCGACCGAGACCGTCTGGTTGTTGTTGGACACCAGCATGACGAGCGGGATCAAGAATTCGTTCCAAGTCCAGATGAAAAAGAAGGTTCCGAGGACCATGAGTGTCGGCCGCAGTACTGGGACGACCACGAACCACAGCGTTTTCCAGTGGGTCGAACCATCCATCTCGGCCGCTTCGAGGATTTCCTTCGGAAAGGTGCTCAGCACGGTCGAGAGCAGGTAAGTCCCGAACGCGCTTTGCAGGACCGCGAAAATAATGATCACGGAAAGCTGCGTATCGTAGAGACCGCTCGCTTTCGCCATGTAGTAAAGTGGGTAGATGATCGATTCCTGCGGCACCATAATGCCGAGAAGAAAGACCACCAAAATCAGGCGCGAACCGGGCACCTTGCCGACCCCAATCGCATAGGCGTTGAACAGGCTTATCAGTACCCCCAACACCGACACGGCGAGACTGATCACCACGCTGTTGAGCAGCTTGCGGCTGAAATCAGACACGGTCCAGAATTTCTCGATCGCCGTGAGATCGATCGACCGGGGAATCGAAAGCGGTCCGCCGACCGCGTATTCGGCACTCGCCTTGACGGCGTTGAGCAGAGCAAGGAAAAAGGGAAACAGCGTAAAGGCGAGGAGTAGAATAAGGATGGCCAGCACCACCCACCGCATGGGATCGCGTCGCGCGCGATCGGCTGCCACCGTCGCCTTTGCCTTGGTCGTACCATCGCTGAGAACTGAGTAAGCCATGATCTACTCCTTCGACTCCTGCTGGCTCTGGAAGCGTAGGAAAATGACAGCCAAAGCGATCGTCAGAGTCGTTTGCACGACCGCGATGGCTGCGGCATAGCCGACGCGCTGTGTTGTGAAGAAGTGGTAGTAAGTCAGATAGGATGGCACGAGGGTGGCGTTATCGGGGCCGCCGGCGGTGATGACAAAGATTGGCGCAAAGACTTTAAGCGCTGCGATCAGCGTGGTCAGCACAACGACGAAAATCTCCGGCGCCAGAAGTGGAATGGTGATCGTCACCAGCCGGCTCCACCAGTTTGCCCCATCGAGCTCGGCAGCCTCGTAGAGCGAAGGGTCGATACGCGAAAGACCGGCCATGAAAACCACCAGACAGTAACCGACCTGTATCCAGACAATGACCAGCGAGACGGCAGCAAGTGCGTATGTCGCATCGCCGATCCAGTTCTGTGCGAGATTATCAAGGCCGATGGCCTTTAGCGTGATGTTGATGACACCGACGGGATTGAGAATCCAACCCCAGAGGACGCCCGCGACCGTTACGGGCAGAATCTGCGGTAAGTAAAAGCCGGCTCTGAAAAAGCTCGAGACCCATTCACCGAATTGGTCCCTGACATAGTCGAACAGCAGAGCGGCCAGGACCAGGCCGATGCACACCGGTATCACGGTCATCGAAACGATGAACAGCAGCGTGTGATACATCGATCCCCAGAATTGATCATCCGTCAGCAGGCGATGATAGTTCTGCAGGCCGACCGGTCGTGGCGTGCCGACGCCTTTCCATGCCGTGAAGCTCAGCCCGAGATTCGCAAGCTGCGGTATGAGTACGATCAGAATGAAGCCGATCGTCCCCGGAATGAGATAGAGGCTATAGCTTCGTGAACCGTCGCTCGATCGCTGGCTGGATATGGCCATATCATTCTTCTTTCAGCCTCGCCCGCTGGGCCGCGCCTTCGGCGCAGCCCAGCGTTCAAGGTCGCGCTACTGATTTTCCTGCGTGTCGTCGTAAACCTGCTTGATCTGTTCGACGAACTGCTCCGCAGTAAGACTGCCCTGGAAGAGACCGGTGTCCTTCTGGTTGAGCACGTCGTAGTAGCCGGGAACCGGCCAGTCAGGATAGAAACCGAGGCCGTTTTTGTCAGAGATCTGCTTGAAAACCGCTGCGGCGTTCTTACCGATGGGGTTGGTGATGACGGAAAGATCAGCGGCGATCGGCACGCCGCCGGCATTGCCGAGTTCAGCTTGGTATTTCGGCGACAAGGTCAGGCTGATCCACTCGGCGGCGAGATCGGGATTCTTGCTACCCTTGGGAACGACCCAGAGATTGCCTGTCGAGCCAACCGAATATTTCGGCGTCGGAATGACGAACTGACCCCACTTGAAGTCCTTGATGGTCGAGGCGAAGGTGCCGAGATTCCAAGTGCCCGAGACGTACATCGGCGCCTTGCCGGAGGTGAAGAGCAGAGCCGCGTCCGGGTCCTTCATGCCCGTGGAGTCCTTGTTGATGTAGCCATTTTTGACCCAGTCGAGCAATGTTTGCGCCGCATAGAGATAGGGCGCGCCGTCGAGGGGAGCCTTCAAGCCCTGATAATTCTGGACCCAGGCGTCATCGGCCTTGGTATAGGCTAGAGAGGCTAGCAAGTGCTGGCCACTGGTGTCGATCGCCCCGAGCGCGAGAGGCGTCAGACCCTTCTGCTTGAAGGCTTCCATGTCAGCGACCCACTCTTCGAGCGTCGTCGGCGGCTTGAGGCCTGCCTTTTCGAACATGTCAATATTGTAGAAACACGAGACGTATTCGCCGAAGACCGAAACGCCCCAAACAGGGCCGGAGCCATAGATGCCCTTTTCGTCATAACGGCTAAGGACAAAATCGCCTTCGTTAAGGATCTTGTCCCAGCCTTCCTTCTTCACATAGTCATCCAGATTGGTCAGCAATCCCTGGCTTGCAACCAAGCCAGCGGTCGCATTGCCCTTGTTGTACTCGAGCACGTCGGGGGCCTGATCGGAATTGAGGATCATGCCGCCTGAGGCCTGCAACTGCTGAAAGGTCTTCTGCTCGAAGCTGACGTTGATGTCTGGATGTTTCGTCTTGAACTCCTCGAGCGCTTTCTTCCAGACAATGCCCTGAGCCGTGGTCGGCTCCTCGAACCACCAGATCTTGAAGGTCTTCTGTTCGGCATGGCCGACCGATGTCATCAGCATCGCCGTGCCGAGTGCCAGCGCAAGTCTTGCAATTCTTTTCATGCTTTCCTCCCAAAAAAGCGGCTGCGCCGCGAAAAAACCAAGTTAGTCAGGCGTGGCGCCGCCGGGCCTCCCAGCCCGATGGCCCTAGCTTAGGCGGTCGATCAGGGATCAACAACGAAATCTCCGCCCCGGCACTTCTTCAGATAGTTGAGTCCGTGAACCTGACCAGTCATTTCAAGCGCGTCGCGATAGACCGGGTCGTGCCAGCCTTCGATGTCGATCGAGCCAGACCAGCCGGCAAGGCGCAGTTCTGAAATGATGTCGGTCCAGTTGCTGTCGCCGAAGCCCGGCGTGCGCATGAAGACGAACTTCTCCTTGCCGAAGATGCCGTGTTCCTTGATGACCTCCCAGCGGATGGTCGCATCCTTGCCGTGGACGTGGAAGAATTTGTGCGCCCATTTGCGGATCTGCGGCAAAGGATCGATCAGATAGACCATCTGATGGCACGGCTCCCATTCCAGACCGATATTGTCGTCCGCCGTCTCGTTGAACATCAGTTCCCACGCATCGGGATTATGGGCGATGTTCCAGTCGCCGCTTGCCCAATTGCCGTCCATGGCGCAATTCTCGAAGGCGATCTTGATGCCCTTGTCGGCCGCCCGCTTGGCAAGCTCGCTCCAGACCTGCTTGTAGCGCGGCAGGCTGTCGGTCAGCGGCTTGCCACGGATGCGGCCGGTGAAGCCGGCAACGCAGGTGGCGCCGAAGTGATGGGCATTGTCGATGCAGTGCTTCCAGCCCTCCAGCGTTTCGAGGTCGATTGCGGTTTCTTCCAACGGGTTGCCGAACATGCCGAGCGTCGAGATGGTGATGTCGCGGTCGCCGATCGCATCGAGGCAGCGCTTGCCGAGTTCGGCAAGGTCCTGGCCCTTGGTCGTTTGCCAGAAGAAGGGCTCAAAGCTTTCGAAGCCCATATCGGCGATCTCGCCGATGCGCGCGGCGGCATCGCCGTTGTTGCCGCTGACCATGGTGCCGATACGAATGGATTTTGCAGGGTTGCTCACGTCACTTGATCCTATGCTGAAATTTCGACGCGCCTGCCCGTCTTGGCGCTTTCGATCGCGCCGAAGACCATGGCAAGGCTTCTGATATTGTCGGAATTGACCGTCTCGGGCCGTTTGCCGGTGCCGATCGCCGCGATGAAGTCGGCGATGACGCTGGCGTGGCCATGGGTCTCCTCGTCATGTTCCGGACCGGGAACGTTTACGGCTGCAGAGCCGCGTAGAAGACCGGGCTCTTCGCCGGCAACAGTCGCCTTGAAATTCTCCTCGCCATCCCAGGTGAGCATTCCCTTCGAGCCGACGAGACGCCATTGGCTTTCCCAGCTGGTGCGCTCGCCCTCGGCGCACCAGGAGCCGCGGTAGGTGAAGACGATGTCGTCGGAAAATTCGAAAATGGCATTGGCTGCGGCGCCGTGCCGGTACCACGAACCCTTCGGATTGCGCTCGACGCAATAGACGGCGAGCGGCTTTCTGTCGGCGACGTAGCGCGCCGCATCGAAGGTGTGGATCGCCATGTCGAGAAGCAAGACGTTGTCCATCTCTTCGCGGAAGCCGCCAAAATGCGGCGCCAGGAAGAAGTCGCAATGGATGCCGGTGAGTTCACCGATCGCGCCGCTGTCGACAAAGCGGCGCAGGCGCCTGACGCCTGATATGAAGCGACGGTTCTGGATGACGGCGTGGATGCGGCCGGTCTCGGCGGCTAGATCGATCAGTGCGGCGCCCTCGGCAAGCGAGGCCGCCATCGGCTTTTCGCTGAGCACATGGCAGCCGGCCTTGAGTGCCGTCGAAACGACGTCGTAGCGGGCCGCCGGAATGACGATGTCGAAGACCAAGTCGGCCTTCGTGGCCGCGATGACGTCGGACAGGTCCGAACCGATGACGGCGCCATCAAGGCCGAACTCCGCGGCAAGCTTTTCCGCCGTCTCCCGGTTCAGGTCGACGAGGCCGACAATGGTGATGGAGTCGGCCAGCAGAGGGTTGGAAGCGATGGCTCGCAACCAACCTTTGGACATAGCTCCGCACCCGCACAGAATGGCACTGAATTTCACGACTTCCTCCAGGGGAATGGTGTCAACTCTCCTCGTGACACGCACTCCGTAAACGTTTACGACTGTATGCGGAAACATTTTGCGGTGTCAATAGACGCCAACTGGGAAATTACAGGCCCAGATCCGGACGGATCTGAACTAAAGAAAGGGAGCAAGATGTCGTACGGAAACCGCGCACACTTTTCGGCGTCATGCTCCGGGGAAAATCGTCAGCGATGAAGGGGATTCGCCAGCTTGCCGAACACTTGAATATCTCGATCGGCACGGTCTCCCGCGCGCTGAACGGCAAGCCTGATGTCAATCAGGAAACCCGCCGGCGGGTGCTGGCGGCGGCCGAGGAACTCGGCTATGTCGCCAACCAGTCTGGGCGGAGCCTGAGGCAGGGGCAGACGAAGGTCATCGGGTTGATGATCGAATCCAGCAAGGAGACGGTCGAGAACGCCGACAACTTCTTCCTCGGCGTCACCAGCGGCCTGCAGAGCGTCTTTGCCCGCCACAAGCTCGACCTCCTCATGTTGCCCTGCCCGAGCGACGAGGACCCGCACGAATATCTGAAGCGGATGGTGGCGCGGCGCATCGTCGACGCGATGATCATCTCGGACACGCAGCGCGTCGACCGACGCATCGACTTTCTGTCGCGGGCGAAGATCCCCTTCGTCGCGCTCGGCCGCAGCCTTTCGGCCAGCAATTTCCCCTGGATCGATCTCGATTTCGAGGGCGTGGCTGACCATGCCGTCGAGCGGCTGATCGCGCTGGGCCACCGCCGGATCGCGATCACCGCGCCGTCGAGCGAGGCCAACCTCGGCTATCTCTTTATCGACAGCTATCGCCGGGCGCTCGAGCGGCACGACATTGCCTTCGACCCGTCACTCGTCATCCGCGTCAGGTCGAGTGAACAGGGCGGCTATCAGGCAGCCCATGAGCTGCTGCTGCTCGAAGAGCGGCCGACGGCGGTGATCCTGATCTACGAGCTGATGGCGATCGGCCTTTACCGCCGCCTGATGGAATCGGGCGTCATGCCCGGCCGCGACCTTGCGGTGATCGGCTTCCGCGACGCTCCGCGCGCACGGTTCCTGCAGCCGTCGCTGAGCTGCTTCCGCATCTCGCTCTACGATCTCGGTGTTGCGCTCGGCCAGATGCTTCTCGCCAACATGCCGGTCTATCGAGATTTCTATCCGGGAGGCGAGCGCAACATCATCTGGCCGCTCGAACTGATGCCGGGCGAAAGCGATGCGTTTCGGGTTGGGGTCATGGCCTGAGCACTATCGGCTTGCTTCCGGAAAGCAGAAGCGAGCCCCCTCATGTACCTGATGCAAAGAACCGGTTCTCCGGTCGCGGCAATCCGAGATGTTCGCGCAGCGTCGTGCCCTCGTATTCGCTGCGGAACAGGCCGCGGCGCTGCAGTTCCGGTACCAGCCGTTCGGTGACATCGAGGAGACCCTGCGGCAGATAGGGGAAGACGACGTTGAAACCGTCCGAACCCTCCTCGTCAAGCCAGCGCTCCATCTCGTCGGCGATGCTGGCCGGCGTGCCGACGAAGGCAAGGCCGGCATAACCGCCATAACGTTGCGCCAACTGACGCACCGTCAGATTTTCTTCGGCGGCAAGCTTCAACACCTGTGCCCGGCCAGTCTTGCTGGCATTGGTATCGGGAATATCTGATGGCAGCGGTGCGTCGGGATCGAAGCCGGAAGCGTCATGGCCGAGCGCGATCGAAAGCGAAGCGATGGCGCTGTCGTAATGCACCAGACTGTCGAGCGTAGCGCGTTTGGCGCGGGCCTCCTCGATGCTGTCGCCGACGATAATGAAGGCGGCAGGCAGGATCTTCAGATGGTCGCGGTTGCGGCCGATCGCTTCCATGCGGCCCTTGATATCGGCATAAAGCGCCTTGCCTGCGGCAAGATCGCGCGGCGAACAGAAGACCATCTCGGCGGTCTCCGCGGCAAGCTGGCGGCCGGGGTCCGACTGGCCGGCCTGGACGATGACGGGCCAGCCCTGCGGCGGCCGGGCGATGTTGAGCGGCCCGCGGACGCTCAGTTCCTCGCCCTTGTGGCCGAGCACATGCATCTTTTCCGGATCGAAGAACAGGCCGCTCTCACGGTCGCGGATGAAGGCATCGTCGGCGAAACTATCCCAGAGCCCGGTTACCACGTCGTAGAATTCCCGGGCGCGATGATAGCGCTCGCCATGCTCCACATGTTCGTCGAGGCCGAAATTGAGCGAGGCATCGGGGTTAGACGTCGTGACGATGTTCCAGCCGGCGCGGCCGCCGCTGATATGGTCGAGCGAGGCGAAACGACGGGCGATGTGATAGGGCTCGTCGAAGGTGGTGGAGGCGGTGGCGACGAGGCCGATGCGCTCCGTCACCGCCGCCAGCGCCGAGAGCAGCGTGAGGGGCTCGAAGGAGGTGACCGTGTGGCTGCGCCTGAGCGCCTCGACCGGCATATTGAGCACGGCAAGGTGATCGGCCATGAAGAAGGCGTCGAATTTCGCCCGTTCCAGCGCCTGCGCAAAGGACTTCAGATGGGCGAAATTGAAATTGGCGTCGGGATAGGAGCCGGGATAGCGCCAGGCGCCGGTATGTAGGCTGACGGGGCGCATGAAGGCGCCGAGGCGCAACTGCCGTGGGGTCATGATCTTCCTCATGGATCGGGCAAGGCGGCCGCCTGCCCTGCATTGTGCGTTCTGACTGAAGCCGCTGCAGCGACGCATCGGATATCGGTTACGTAGGAACTCGACGAATTCAAATCGAGGCCGGCTCCGCCAATATCCGGTGGCGATTTCGGCGCTTTTCCGGCCACGTTTTGGCAGAACCGCCCGACTGAGACACGAATCGCGGCAGTCAGACGCCGATAAGCAAACACTTTTCATTTTCTATTGCATCTATAGAATTTGTACTCTTATCTCGGCGCTTAATTTCTTTCACCGATAGGCTCGTCAGAATGGGAGACATCGATGAACACCGTGCTGAGGCAAGCAGACCAGATCCGGCCCGTGGCCGACCGTATCGGCAGCGACGAGGAAGCAATCGCCACCGCCCACAGACTGGCGGCGCAATTTGCCGCACGCGCAGCCGAGCGCGACGCGGGCCGGATCCTGCCGTTTGGTGAACTCGATCTTCTCGCCCAGTCCGGCCTTCTGGCGATCACCGTGCCTGCGCAATATGGCGGGCTCGACGTCTCCAACGCCGTGCTTGCCGAGATCACTGCGATCCTGTCGGAGGCGGACGGCTCGATCGGCCAAATCCCGCAGAACCACTTCTATATTCTCGAGGCGCTCAGAACCGACGGCGGCGAGGAGCAGCAGCGTTATTTCTTCGGCCGCGTGCTGGCCGGCGATCGTTTCGGCAATGCGCTATCCGAGCGCGGCACCAAGACGGTCGGCCACTACAATACGCGCATCACCCGCGACGGTCCCGGTTACCGGATCAACGGCCGCAAATTCTATTCGACCGGCGTCCTCTTCGCCGACTGGATCACCATCTTCGCGCTCGATCCGGAGGATCGGCTGACCATGGCCTTCGTGCCGAAGGGCACAGAAGGCGTCGAGATCGTCGACGACTGGGACGGTTTTGGCCAGCGCACTACCGGCAGCGGCACGACGATCCTCGACAATGTCTATGTCAGTGCCGATTGCGTGGTCTTCCATCACAAGGGCTTCGAGCGGCCGACGACGATCGGCTCCGTCGGCCAGATCATCCATGCCGGCGTTGATCTCGGTATCGCACGGGCGGCCTTTGCCGAAACGCTTGAGTTCGTCAGGACGAAATCGCGCCCCTGGATGGACAGCGGCCTTGAGCGTGCCTCAGACGATCCGCTGACGATCGCCAAGGTCGGCCAGATTGCCATCCGGCTGGAAGCCGCAACGGCTCTGGTGGAGCGCGCCGGTCACAAGGTCGATGCCGCACAGGTCGAGACGACCGAGGAAAAGGTGATCGCGGCGACGCTGGCAGTCGCTGCGGCGAAGGTGCTGACGACCGAAGTGGCGCTCGAGGCCTCGAACACGCTTTTCGAGCTAGCCGGAACTTCGTCGGTGCAGGCTGGCCTCAACCTCGACCGCCACTGGCGCAATGCCCGCACCCACACGCTGCACGATCCCGTGCGTTGGAAATATCACGTCGTCGGCAACTACCATTTGAACGGCGTAACGCCGCCGAAGAACGGCGCGCTCTGAAATCTCCCCGTCTTCCAACCGAAAACGCCACGGCCGGTGCGCCGGCAGCGGGGATTTTGCTTTCGATGAAAGACGGCCGCCTCAGCTATAGAGGCTGACCTCCGGTATCTTGTCGTTCAGCACGAATTCACCGACTTCCTTCGCCTTGTAGAAGACAGGATCGTGCAGCGTGTGAGTGCGGACATTGCGCCAGAACCGGTCGAAACGGTATTTGTCGGCCGTCGAGCGAGCGCCCGTCAGCTCGAAGACCCGCGAGGTGATGTCGAGCGAGACATGGGTGGCGTGGACCTTGGCGGCATAGGCTTCCGCCGCCGCCTCGCCGCGCTCACGCGCCGTCACATCTCGGCCGCGGGCAAGGCCCGCCTGCACGGCGGCTGCCGCATTGTCGGCAAGGGCTGCCGAGGCCTTCACAGCTGCGGTGAATTCGCCGACGCGTTCGAGGATATAAGGATCATCCGCCGCCCGCTCGACGCCGGAGGTGATCCACGGCCGGGTGGTGGTGCGGACATAGTCGACGGCAGCCTGCAGCGCGCCTTCGGCGGTGCCGAGATAGAAGTTGACGAAGACCAACTGGATGAACGGCGTGTTGAAGGTCGACAGCACCGGCGGCGCCACGTCGGGTGCAGCCGGCGCGCCGACGAAATCCTCCTCGTAAACGGGGAAATCATGAAATTCGACGCTGCCGCTGTCCGACAGGCGCTGGCCGATATTGTCCCAATCGTCATTGGCGACGTAACCCTGACGATTGGTCGGCACGGCGAAGCCGGCGATCTTGTCGTCGAGTGTTGCATTGGCATTGATATAGTCGGAGACCCGAGCTGCCGTGGAGAAGGACTTGAGTCCGTTCAGCACATAGCCATTGCCGCAACGGGTGAGCACCAGCCCGGGATCGCGCGGATTGACGGCGGCCCCCCAATAGAGGTTCCTGGCGACCGTATCGCTGCCCAGGGCATGGGCCCGCGCCGGATCAAACGCCCAATAGATGTACTGGCTGTTGACATAGTGGTAGCCGAGCAGCTGGCCGATTGAACTCTCGCCACGGGCGAGGATGCGCACCAGCTTCAGCCCGTCGACCCAATCGAGGCCACCGCCGCCGATTTGCGTGGGATGCAGCGCATTGAGCAGCCCGGCATTCTTCAATTTGACGATTTCGCCAAGCGGCGGACGGCCTTCGCGGTCGAGGTCTGCGGCGCGCCGCGACAGGTCGGCAGAGATCTCCTCGGCACGGGCAAAGAGGTCTTCGCGCGTTGGGTTGCGGCTGGCCGCGAAGATGACATTGGATTGGCTCATGGGCGAAACTCCAATTCTGCAAAAAGATGATCCGGCGGAAGCCGCACGCTTCCGCCGGAAGGATCGAAGTGCGGGGTCTCAGAACAGCTTGTCCGGGATCCAGCTGGCGGTCGCCGCATCGCTCGTGCTGAAGGCCGGGATCTTTTCGGCCAGTTCCTCGATCGTCTTGACGCCGGCTGCACGCAGGCTCTCCTGCGTCAGAAGCGTCGGCTTCACGGTGATTTGGTGGGGAACCGTCTGCCCGGCGATTTCGAGGGCTGCGGCGCGAATGGAGACGGCGCCGACGACGGCAGGATTGGTCGCGACGGTCGCAACCCACGGGCTGCCTTCCTCGGTGATTTCCTGGATATCGGCCGTCGAGACGTCGGCCGAATAGATCTTGAGCTTGCTTGCTATGCCGAGATCGTTGGCAGCGAGCTTCACGCCGCGGGCGAATTCGTCATAGGGGGCGAAGACGACCGATATATCGGGATTGGCGGTGAGCACGGCCTTCGCCTGATCGGCGGTTGAAGTCGCCGTCGTGTCGCTGACATTGCCGAAACGGGCCTTTTCGACCACGCCTTTATTGTCCGACTTGAACTTGTCCCAGACTTCGTTGCGGCGGTCGAGTGGCGCAAAGCCCGCGACATAGACGTAGCCGGCGCTGAAGCTGTTGCCGTTGTCCTTCACCACCTGCTCGAGCGCCAGTGAGGCGAGTTCGTGATCGCTCTGCTCCACCTGCGGAATCTTGGGATTGTTGAGGTTGACGTCGAAGGCCACGACCTCGATGCCCTTGTCGAGCGCCTGCTGCACGACGTCGCCGAGCGATTCAGGCAGACCGTGGTCGATGACGATGCCCGAGACGCCGAGATTGATCGCCTGGAGGATCTGTTCGCGCTGCTCGGCGGCATCCTGCCGGCCGGGGAAGATGCGCAGGTCGATAGCCAGCGCCTTGGCCTGGGCTTCAGCCCCTGCCTGATAGGCCTGGAAGAAATCGCCGGCCGAGATGTAGCTGATCAGCGCGACCTTGACGCCGCCTTTGTCGAAAGGGGCAGGAGCGCCGGACAGACCGTCGGCTTTTGCGCTTTGAATGAAAATGAACGGAATGACGGCGGCAGACAGTGCGAGCCGTGCGAGGGATTTCATCGTCGCGTTCCTTCTAGCAATCGGAGGCGTCGTCTGACAGGTCTGGAATCCCTCGCGACGCGTCGGATTATTAGATATAATCTCTATGTTTTTAGTAGAGTAAATGATCCGATTTTATGGGCTGTGGGAGATTCTTTGTTTCCCGAGGGCAGTTCGCGGGGGAAAGGCGTGCCTGGAATTCGACCGCCCGGACAGGGCACACTCCGGCTTCGATTGCAGTCCCGGACCTTTGTCGATGCCGCTTCTTCACGTTGAAAATGTTACCCGCAGTTTCGGGTCGACGAGGGCGCTTGCCGGCGCTGATTTTTCTATGGAACGCGGCGAGATCGTGGCGCTGATGGGCGCAAACGGTGCGGGCAAATCGACGCTGGTCAAGATCCTCTCCGGCGTGCTTCCGGCTGATGGCGGCACGGTCAGCCTCGATGGCCGCCCCTTTGCGCCGCATAGCCCGGCCGAAGCGGCAAGGGCCGGCGTCGTTACGGTGCATCAGTCGACGGATCTCGTCGGCGCGGCCGGTCTGAGCGTTGCCGATGCCCTGCTGCTCAACCGGTACGCCGATCGCAGCACACCCCTCTTCGTCTCGCGCGCCGGCATCCGCCGTGCCGCGCAGTCCATGCTCGATGCCGCCGGCTTCACCCTGCCGCTCGACCGTGATTTCGGCACCCTCGCCAGCGCCGATCGGCAACTGGTGGCAATCGCGCGTGCGCTTGCCAACCGCGCCGACCTCCTCATCCTCGACGAGCCGACGGCGAGCCTTTCTGGAGAGGAAAGCCGCCGCCTCTTCGATATTCTGCTAAAGCTCCGCAAGCGGGGCCTGGCGATCCTCTATATCTCGCACCGTACCGCCGATCTCGAAGCCATCGCCGACCGCGCGCTCGTCGTGCGCGGCGGCCGCGTCGTCGGCACCTTCGCGCGGCCGATCGATTTTTCGAGTGCCATCGAGAAGATGATCGGCCGCAGACTGGATGCGGCGCGGCCGGATGCGCGTGCCGCGACCGGCCCGGCGATCTTCGAGATGCGTGGTGCCCGCCTGTTGCCGACGGGCGCACCCTTCGACCTGTCTTTGCATGAAGGCGAGGTGGTCGCGGTAACAGGCGTGCTCGGCGCCGGCAAAAGCCGGTTGCTCCAGGCGATCTTCGGCGTGACGGCGCTTGCCGGCGGCCAGATGTTCCTCGATGGCCGGCTTTATCGGTCGAAAAGCCCGGCTGAGGCAATTGCGGCGGGTGTCGCCATGGCCGCCGAAGACCGTCACCGTTCCTCGCTAATGCCGCCGGCATGGCCGGGCAATTCACTGTCGGCGACGATCAGCCTGCCCCATCTTGCCAAGTGGTATCCACACGGTTTCCTCGTCGGCGGCCGCGAGCGCCGCGAGGCCGAGCAGGCGATCGCCCGTCTTGGCATCAAGGCCGCGGGGTCGCTCGCTTCGATCTGGTCGCTCTCCGGCGGCAACCAGCAGAAGGCGGTGATTGCCCGCTGGGAGGCGGAACCGAGCCGGCTGCTGCTGCTCGACGAACCTTTCCAGGGTGTCGACATCGGCGCCCGTCATGACATCATCCGGGCAATCCGCGCCCGTAGCGACCGGGCGACGCTGATTGCGACCTCCGACCCGGAGGAGGCCTATGAGGTGGCAGATCGCATTCTCGTCATCGACCGCCACGTGTTGAAGCCAGCTGCAGGCGGAATTGCCGCTCCTTCCGCCATCCAGGGAATATCCGCATGACGGCGATCGATGACGACACTCTTCCACAGGCAAACACCCGGTCGAAGGCATCGCCGCAAGCCGATAGCGGTCGTCTTGCGGCTCTCGGGGCATTTCTCCGGGCGGGCGCGGTGTTCATCCTGCTGGCACTGCTCGTCGTCGGCTTCACCGTCGCCGAGCCCGCCTTCATCAATATCGCCAATCTGATGAGCATCCTGCAGGCGGTTTCCGTCGTCGCCATTCTCGGCGCCGGCGTTACCGTCACGCTTGCCGTCGGCGGTTTCGACCTGTCGATCGGCGCGGTCGCCGCATCGAGCGTGATGGCGGCGAGTTACGCGATGATCGTCTGGCATCTTGATGCCTATGCGGCGGTGCCGCTGGTGCTCGCCTTCGGCGCCCTGGTCGGTCTCGTCAATGCCTTCCTCATCGTGCGCCTGAAGGTGCCGGATCTGCTCGCGACACTGGCGATGATGTTCCTGCTTTCCGGGCTGCAGCTGATCCCGACCGCCGGCCGGTCGATTTCATCAGGCCTCACCCTGCCCGACGGATCGAAGGCGACAGGCGCTTACGACCCCACCTTTTTGCTGATCGGCCGCTACAGCATCCTCGGCACCCTGCCCGTTTCCGTGGTGCTGATGGCGGTGGTCGCCATCGCACTCTTCATCCTCACCGAACGCACCCGCATCGGCCGGCTGCTGTTTGCGACCGGCGGCAACGAGGTCGCGACCCGGCTTGCCGGCGCCTCGACCGTGCGGCTGAAGACGCTTGCCTATGTCCTATCGGGCACGCTGGCATCGCTCGGCGGCATTGTCATCGCCGCCCGCGTCGGGCGTGGTGATATCTCGTCCGGCGGCTCGCTGCTGATGGATTCGGTCGCCGCCGCGTTGATCGGCTTTGCCGTCTTCAACCTGCGGCGTCCAAACGTGCTCGGCACCATTGCCGGCGCCGTCTTCGTCGGCGTGTTGCTGAATGGCCTTACCATGCTGAACGCCCCTTATTACACCCAGGATTTCGTCAAGGGCGCCGTGCTCGTCGGCGCCTTAGCGCTGACCTACGGCCTCGGCCGCAGCAATCCCTAATTCCAAGGAAGAAAGACATGACCCGCGAAATCCGGCTGAACGCCTTCGACATGAATTGCGTCGGACACCAGTCGCCAGGGCTCTGGCGCCATCCGCGCGACAAGTCATCAACCTACAAGGATCTCGACTACTGGGTGCATCTGGCAAGGACGCTGGAGCGCGGCAAGTTTGACGGGCTGTTCATCGCCGACGTGCTCGGCGTCTACGATGTGCTGAACGGCAATGTCGATGCCGCACTTCGCCATTCGGCGCAGGTGCCAGTCAACGACCCGCTACAGCTGATCCCCACCATGGCCTACGAGACCGAGCATCTCGGCTTCGGCCTGACGGCGTCGCTCTCCTTCGAGCATCCCTATACCTTCGCCCGCCGCATCTCGACACTCGACCACCTGACCAAGGGTCGCGTCGGCTGGAATATAGTCACCTCCTATCTCAACAGCGGCGCGCTCAATATCGGCCAGCCGGCACAGACGAAGCATGACGATCGCTACGATCTCGCCGAGGAATATCTCGAGGTCTGCTACAAGCTCTGGGAGGGAAGCTGGGAGGACGGCGCCGTTGTCCGCGACCGGGAAACCGGCATCTTCACCCATCCAGATAAAGTCCACCCGATCCGCCATTCCGGCAAGCATTTCAACGTGCCCGGCATTCACTTGAGCGAACCCTCGCCGCAACGTACACCGGTGCTCTACCAGGCCGGCGCCTCGAGCCGCGGCAAGGACTTCGCTGGCGCCCATGCCGAATGCATCTTCGTCGCCTCTCCATCGAAGGCGGTGCTGAAGCGCTACGTCGCCAATGTCCGCGAGACGGCCGAACGCATCGGCCGCAACCCGCGCGAAATCCTTGCCTTCAACCTGCAGACCGTCATCCTCGGCGAGACCGATGCGGAAGCACAGCGGAAGTTCAACGAATATCGCGAATATGCCTCCTTCGAGGGCGCGCTGACGCTGATTTCCGGCTGGACCGGCATCGATTTCGGCCAGTTCGGGCCGGACGAGGTGCTGCGGCACCGCCATACCAATGCTGTGCAATCGGCCGTCGAGACCTTCACCACCATCGATCCCACCAAGGAATGGACGGTGCGCGAAATGGCCGACTGGGTCGGCGTCGGCGGTTTCGGCCCTGTTTTCGTCGGCTCGCCGCAAACGGTCGCCGACCTGATGCAGGAATGGATCGAGGACACCGATGTCGACGGCTTCAATCTTGCCTATGCCGTGACGCCCGAGAGTTTCGAGGATGCCGTCGATCTGCTGGTGCCGGAACTGCAAAAGCGCGGCGTCTACAAGACCGACTACGCCAAGGGAACGCTGCGGGAAAAACTTGGACGGGCGGGGCCGCGGCTCGTCGCGCCGCATCCCGGTGCTGCCTATCGCAATCTCTTCGGCGAGCCGGCACATGTCGCGGCCAACGGCTGAGCGAATAATGGTTGGGTGACAAAAAATATCTCGCCCAGTCCAACCATTCGAATCTAACTTCTATGACAATTTGCATTTCGCCCTGAATATGGGCAGCCGAATTTCACCGATCAGGAGGGGTCATGACCGTATCATCTATCTCGCGGCGCACGCTGATGAAGGGCACCGCCCTGCTGCTGGCCTCGACAGCGCTCGCCCGGCAGGCGCTCGCGCAGGCAGCGCCAAGCGGTGGCCGGCTGATCGTTGCCGCCGATTCCGAGCCGAAGAACCTCAATCCCGCAATCGTCGCCTCGAACGGCGTTTTCTTCATCGCAAGCAAGGTGATCGAGCCGCTGGCCGAAGCGTCGTTCGACGGCAAGGACGGGCTCTCGCCGCGCCTCGCCACCTCCTGGGAGGGCTCGGCCGACGGCCTCTCCGTCATCTTCAAGCTACGCGACGGCGTGACCTGGCACGACGGCAAGCCGTTCACCTCGGTCGATGTCGCCTTTTCCGCGCTCAATATCTGGAAACCGCTGCAGAATCTCGGCCGCCTGGTCTTCGCCAATCTCGAAGCCGTCGACACGCCTGACGATTACACCGCCATTTTCCGCTTCTCCAAGCCGACGCCGTTCCAGCTGATCCGCAACGCGCTGCCTGTCGTGACCAGCGTCGTCGCCAAGCACATCTTCGACGGGACCGACATCGCTACCAACCCAGCCAACAACACGCTCGTCGGCACCGGTCCCTTCAAGTTCGCCGAACACAAGGCCGGCGAATATTACCGGCTGACGCGCAATGAGAATTACTGGGACAAGGAGCAGCCGAAACTCGATGAGATCGTCTTCCGCGTGCTGCCCGATCGCGAAGCAGCGGGCTCGGCGCTCGAAGCCGAAGAAATCCAGCTTGCCGCCTTCTCGGCTGTGCCGCTGGCCGATCTCGACCGTATCTCGAAGGTCGCCGGCATCAAGGTGATCTCGAAGGGCTATGAGGCCCTGACCTACCAGCTCGTCGTCGAGATCAATCATCGCCGCAAGGAGCTTGCCGATCTGAGAGTCCGCCAGGCGATCGCCCAGGCAATCGACAAGAACTTCGTGGTCGACACGATCTTCCTCGGCTACGCCGCCGCCTCCACCGGTCCCGTGCCGAAGAATGCGCCGCAGTTCTACACGCCGGATGTCGCGGCCTATGATTTCAACCCTGCCGCCGCCAGCGACATCCTCGACAAGGCAGGATACAAGCAAGGGGCAGACGGCAACCGATTCACGCTGAAGCTTCGCCCCGCGCCCTATTTCAACGAAACCCGCCAGTTCGGCGATTACCTTCGCCAGGCGCTGGCCGTGATCGGCATCAATGCCGAGATCGTCAATGCCGATGCGGCCGCGCACCAGAAAGCTGTTTATACCGATCATGACTTCGATCTCGCCGTCGGCCCGCCGGTCTTCCGCGGCGATCCGGCGATCTCCACCACCATTCTCGTCCAGTCCGGTACGCCAGCCGGCGTGCCCTTCTCCAATCAGGGCGGCTACGTCAATCCGGAACTCGACAAGATCATCCTGCAGGCATCCGAAACCATCGACACGGCGGCGCGCACCGATCTCTACCGCAAGTTCCAGCAGTTGGTCGTCGCCGACCTCCCGCTGATCAACGTTGCGGAATGGGGCTTCATCACCGTCGCGCGCGACACCGTGCTCAATGTCTCGAACAACCCGCGCTGGGCCGTCTCGAACTGGGGCGATACCGCGCTGCAATCGTGATAGAATCGGCAGCAATTCTCTTTCAGAGGCCCTGTCCGGCGTGAGACGTGCAATCATCCTCCTGAGGCGCAGGGCGATCAGCAGCATTCCCGTGCTGCTGATCGTGGTGATCTTCACCTTTTTCCTGCTTGAGTCAGCCTCGGGCGATGCCGTCGACGCCTATCTCGGTTCGATCGGCGGCGGCGATGCCGCACTGAGGCAGTCGCTGCGCGAGAGCTACGGCCTCGACCGGTCCGTTCTTGCGCGCCTCTGGCTCTATCTTTCCTCGCTGGCGCGGCTCGATCTCGGCTGGTCGGTCGCCTTCGGCCGGCCAGTCGGTACGCTCATTGCCGAACGCCTGCCCAATACGCTGCTCCTGATGGGCAGTGCGACGGCACTCTCCTTCGGCCTCGGCTCGGCGCTCGGCATCCTTGCCGGGGCGCGGCCGGGCAGCCTGCGGGACCGATTGCTGTCGATCGGCTCGCTGATCGTCTATGCCATTCCGAGCTTCTGGCTCGGTCTGGTCTTGAGCATCGCTTTTTCGGTGAAGCTGCGCTGGTTTCCGATCGCCGGCGTCGAGACGATCGCTTCGGGCAAGACAGGATTTTCCCGTGTGCTTGATATCGCTGACCATCTCATTCTGCCGGTCGGCGCGCTCGCCCTGATCTATCTCGCTCTGTTCCTGCGGGTGATGCGCAGCGGTATGGTCGAGGCGTGGAAGCTCGATTTCGTGCTCTTCGCCCGCGCCAAGGGCCTGTCGCGCAGCCGGATCGTGCTGCGCCACGTGGCGCGCAATGCGCTGCTGCCGCTCGTCACCATGCTCGGGCTGCAATCGGCGGCCATGCTCGGCGGCAGCGTGGTAATCGAGAGCATCTTTGCGATCCCGGGTTTCGGGCGGCTGGCACAGGAGGCGGTCAACGGCCGCGACGCGCCGCTGTTAATGGGCATCGTCGTCATCAGCGCCGTCTTGGTCATCTCGGTCAATTTCCTCGTCGATCTCGTCTATGCCGCACTCGACCCGCGCATCGGCGCATCGGAGGGCGGCGCATGAACTGGCTGTGGCGACTGCTGCGCACGCCGGAAGGTGCGGCAGGATTTGCAATCCTTTTCGTCCTGCTTTCGGCCGGGCTGCTCGCTCCCATCCTTTCACCGGGCGATCCGTTGAGGATCGCCGGCCGCGCACTACTGGCGCCTTTCGCCGATCGGGGTTTTCCGCTCGGCACCGATCGGCTCGGTCGGGACGTGCTGGCCGGCCTGCTCTATGGTGCCAGAACCGAGCTTGCCGTTGGCCTTGCGGCGGCGTTTTCGGCCATGGTGCTTGGGCTCTGCGTCGGCCTTGCGGCCGGTTTTGCCGGCGGGCTCATTGACGAGGCGCTGATGCGGGTGGTCGACGCCTTCCAGATCGTGCCGGCTTTCCTGCTCGCTCTTGCTTTCGTCAGCACCATCGGGGTCTCGACGCCCGTTGTCGTTTTTGCCATCGCACTCGGCACCTGGGCCGATCCGGCGCGGCTGACGCGAGCGCAGGTGCTTGCGATCCGTGAGCAGGATTATGTCGCCTCGGCAAGGGTGATCGGCATGCATCCGGCCGAGATCGCCTTCCGGGAAATCCTGCCGAACGCCCTGCCGCCGGTGCTGGCGCTTTCGGCCACCATCGTCGCCGGCGCGATCCTCACCGAAGCAGCGTTGTCCTTTCTTGGCCTCGGCAATCCCAATATCGCCACCTGGGGTTCGATGATTGCCGAGGGTCGCAGCGTGCTGCGTTCGGCGTCCTATCTCTCCGTCATACCGGGCGCGGCACTCGCCATCACCGTGCTCGGCGTCCATCTCTTCAGCGAAGGCCTCGGCAAGGTGCTCGGCGATGACGATGCGGGGGTGGCATGAGCATTTTCTGCAGCCTGCGACAGCTTTCGGTCACCTACGGGCGCGAAAGGACCGGCGCGGCCGCGCTCGACGGTATCGATCTCGATATCGCCGCCGGCGAAAGGCTGGCGATCATTGGCGAAAGCGGCTCCGGCAAGAGCACGCTCGCCCGTGCCCTTGCCGGTCTGCTGCCGGAGGAAGCGAAGGTCGGCGGCGAGATAGTCTGGCCGGAGCTTGGGCGTCCGCCCCGCCCCGGCCGCGATTTCGGCTTTGTCTTCCAGGATCCGGGCTCCAGTCTCAATCCCGTCCTGACGATCGGCGAGCAGATCGCCGAGGGCGCCAGGCGCCATCTCGGCCTCAGCTGGAAACAGGCCTATGTCAGGGCCGAGGAGCTGCTTGGGCGGATGCGGATACCGCAGCCTGACAAGACGATGCGGGCCTTTCCGCATCAGCTCTCCGGCGGCCAGCGCCAGCGTGTGGCGATTGCCGCTGCCATCGCCGCGAGACCTGCCCTGCTGATCGCCGACGAGGCGACCAGCGCGCTCGACGTCGTCGTTCAGGCCGAGATCGTCCGCCTGCTCGACGGGCTGGTACGCGAAGACGGCATGACGCTTGTCTTCATCACCCACGACATCGCGCTTGCCTCCGGCTTCGTCGACCGCATGGCCGTTTTCCGCAATGCGAGACTGGTCGAGGCAGGTCCGGTCCGCTCGGTGCTTTCGGCGCCTGAGAGCGACTATACAGCCGCCCTTATCGCCAGCCATCGCGACCTCGCGACGCCGCCGCTGATCGCGGAGGTGCCGTCATGAACGACAGGCTGCTTTCCATCGAGAACCTGTCGAAAGGGTATTCTTCTGCGGGACGCCGGATTGCTGCCCTCGATAATGTGTCGCTCACCATTGCGGCCGGGGAAACGCTCGGTCTCGTCGGCGCCTCCGGCAGTGGAAAATCGACGCTGTCGCGCATCCTGCTGCGGCTTCTGAGCGCCGATGCCGGCTCGATCCGTTTTGAAGGAGAGGATTGGCTCGCGCTGAATGGCGCGTCTTTGCGCCGCCGGCGGGCGCGTATGCAGATGGTGTTTCAGGATCCGCTTGCAGCCTTCAATCCCCTGGCGAGCGTCGGTACAGTGCTCGATGATCCGCTTCGCATCCACGGCGTTGTCGCGAAAGATCGACGTGCTCGCGAGATCGCCAAGCTGCTCGAGCGAGTCGGCCTTACCCCAAGTCATGCCGCCCGGCCGGTGCGTTCGCTCTCCGGCGGCCAGCGCCAGCGCGTGGCGATTGCGCGGGCGATTGCGACGCGGCCGTCGCTGCTGGTGCTCGACGAGGCGGTCTCGGCGCTCGATGTGACCGTGCGCGGCCGGATCCTCGAACTCCTGGTCGATCTGCAGAAAGAACAGGGCATTGCCTGCCTGTTCATTTCGCACGATCTTGCCGTGGTCCGGGCCGTCTCCCACCGCATCGCGGTCATGGATGGCGGACGGATCGTCGAGACCGGCGCGGCAACGACGGTCGTTGCCGCGCCGCAATCCAATGCCGCCCGCGCGCTTATTGCCGCCGTCCCTCGTCTCGTGACCGATCCTTGCTGAAGGAAGTATCCATGTCCGATCTTGGTTGGAATCCCCTGCATGGCGTGCCCTCCTATCCCGCGGAGCGCTACGCCGTTCTCGCCGACAGAATCGGCGGCATATTGCGCAGCCGCAACGATATATTGCTGGTGCAGGCCGAGGCGGTGGTGGCGCTGGAGGCGGCGGCGGTCAGCGTTGCGCGCCCCGGCCTTTCAGCACTCAACATCGTCACTGGCCCCTATGGCGGCTGGTTCGGTCAATGGCTGCGGCGGGGTGGCGCAGCGGTCGCCGATATCGTCGCCGAACCGGGCCTGCCGATCGAGATCGAAGCAGTCGCAAAAGCGCTCGACGCCGGTCCTCACATCGATGTGCTCGCGCTGGTTCATGCCGAATCCGCGAGCGGCATTCTCAACCCCCTGCCAGAGATAGTGGTGCTCGCCCGTAATCGCGGCATCGTCACCGTCGTCGACGCGGTCGCGTCGGTCGGCGGCCATCAGCTCGATGTCGATGATCTCGGCATCGACATCGCCGTGATCGGCCCGCAGAAGGCGCTCGGCGGTCCGGCTGGCGTGTCCGCGCTTTCGGTCAGCGGCAGGGCCTGGGATCTGATGCTCAGTGACGGCGCACCGCGCGATTCGATCTTGTCTTTGGCCGATCTAAAGACCTGGGTCGATGGCGGCCGGCGTGGCCTGCCGGGAACACCGGCGCCGCTGGAATTCTTCGCGCTGGAGGCGGCGCTCGACCGCATCGAGGCTGAAGGCCTGGAGAATGTCGTCGCCCGCCATGCGCTGGCGGCATCGGCGACACGAGCCGGGCTTTCCGCACTCGGAGCCCCGGCCTGGGTGCCGGCAGTAAAGGCGTCGAACCTGGTCACGGCCGTGCCACTGCCGGAGGCGCTGGCGCCTGCTGCGCTGATCGCAACTGCTGGGCGGCTGGGGATTGAGCTGACCGAAGGCGTCGGAACCGCGCCGGTCCGTCTGGTGCGGCTGAACCACACGGGTTCGCGCGCCACATTCCAGACGGTGCTGTCGAATGTCGTGGCGTATGGCGCCGCCCTCAGGAAGGCAGGCCAACCCTCGGATATATCAGCCGCTTCGGAGGCAATATCCGCAGCCTACAGTCAATGAAAGCCATACTCGGCCCTTGATAATCATGGTTCATCAAGGCAGGAGAGTAGCAATCGTGGAGACTTGGTGCAGATGACAAGATTGCTGGATGCGCAGGGCCTGGAGATTTCGCATGAGGGGCACCGCACCCGCCTGAAATGGCACCGCTTGCGCAAGCAGTTTGCCGATCCGTTGTTCTCAGCCGAAGTGATGGCGGAGGGATTTGCAGCAGGCGCCTCGATGGAGCTCGATCTGCGCGTGCGTGCCGACGGCGGTTTCGTCGTGCTGCACGACAAGGAACTCGAAGGTGAGACGACAGGACATGGACCGGTCGCCGAAAAGAGCATCGGCGATCTCCGCAATATCAACATGCAAGAGGGCGACCGGCCGCTGATCCTCAGCGAGGATCTGGCCGCCATGATGCAATCGACGCATCCAGCCGCATTGCTGCAATTCGACATGAAGGACGACTACGAAGCCATCGGCGCCAGGGGCGTCGCGCATCTGGCAACGCATTTTAGGGATATCGCCGCCTCGGTGATCGTCAGCGGCGGCAGTCTCGATCTCATCGTCGCGGTCAAGGAGAAGCTTCCCCACCTCCTGCGCGGCATCGATCCCACCGACAAGCTCTACGATATCAGGAAGGCCAGCGGCTGGAAGGCGGTCGAGACGGAATTGCGCGCCGACCTCAGCGGCCCGTCCGAACCGGACACGATCTATCTCCACTGGCCGTTGATCCTGGATGCCGCCAATCAAGGGCTCGACCTGATCGCGCTCTGCCGGGATGAAGGCAAACGCGTCGATGCCTGGACCTTCACCTTGAAGGATCCGGAAGCCGGCTTCAGCGAAGAGGAATGGCAAGGCTTTTCGGCGCTGATGGCTCTGAAGCCGGATCAGATTACCACCGACGAGGCGCCGGCGACCGAACGTGCCTGGCGCCGTCGCATGGCGGATTAACCGGCGGACATTGGAGCATGATGCCGAAAGGTGTGAGAGGCTTTCGAGACCCTGATTCTAGGTTTGTCGCCTGTTTTTTGCAGTTTGCATCATTTTAAACTTCTAGTGCTATCCGTAGCCAGCAGACAAATGTTGGTGTCCGATATGCAAGGTGTTGATGCCGAAACAAATACTCGACAAGCAAATTCCAGCTTACAGGAAGCGTGGCATCTTGGGTGTACAGGCCGTTCGCTTGAGGCACTCACACTGGCCGGCGAAATCCTTGTTGATGCCGAGGCGCGGGGCGACGATCGCCTCGCCGCGCAATGCGACACCGACATTGCCTGGTACTGTTTTCAAATCGGCAAGGCCGAACTTGGACTGACTCATATCCGGCGGGCGGTAGACTTCTGGAAATTGAACGGGGAGCGCAAACAGGAAGCCTGCGCCCGGGCGTATTTCGGATGGTTGCTCTTGGAGCTGGGATTGCCGGAGGAAGCGATCGAAGAAGCGACCCGAGCGTTGGATCTGGCCGACAAGACGGCAGACCCGAAAGCACAAAGCCTGGCGACCAACGTCATTGGAATTATCTTCTGGTACAACAAGCAGCCCGACCGGGCCATCTTGATGAGCGAGAGGTCCGTCGCACTCGCCAGATCGATCGGCAACAAGACCTATGAAGGCTGGTGGCTCATCAATCTCGGCGGCGCTCATTCGGAAGCCGGATATATCGCGGAGGCGCTCGGTCGGCCTGAGGAAGGACGCCAGATGCTGGTGAGAGCGCTGGAACTGACCAAACTGGCGCTCGACATGGCAATCGAGACCGGCGACAGCTGGGCGGCTCGCATCTGTCTCGGCAATAAAGCCGAGTTCCACAGTCACCTGGGCGAACATGACGAGGCGCTCGAGTGCATGGTCCGCTACCGGCTATTCCAAGAGAACAGCTATATCAGGGACAGGCAGCAATATCTCTACACCCTGGGCCATATCTACAACAATTCCGGAAAATTCGAAGAAGCCCTGTCGCCGCTGCTCGAGGCGATGGAGCTGATCGACGCAGGCGGCAGTTTCGATTCCTGTATCCTGATCTATCTCTATCTGTCGCAGGCCTATGAGGGGCTGGGACAGTTCGATCCGGCGCTGGCGGCGCATAAAAAATACCACCAAGCCTATTTGCGCAATAGTGCCGAAAAAACCCAGCAGCGCGCACGTCTCGCCGAAATCTACTATGAAACCAGGCGGTTTAAAGAAGTTGCCGAAACGGAGTCGAAGCGCGCAGAAACGCTGGAGGCCTCCTATCAGAAATTGCAGGAGCAAACCGATATCCTTGCCAGTGCCGTCTATCTGGACGTACTGACCGGGCTCTATAACCGCAAATATCTCGACAGCCGCTTCAAAGAGTTGACATCTGAGAAGCGCCCATATTCCATCGCGATGCTGGATGTCGACCACTTCAAGTCGATCAACGACAACTTCTCTCACATGATCGGCGACCGGGTCCTGGGTGCCATTGGAACTATATTGCGCAGCCAGTTGCGTATTACCGATCAGGCAATTCGCTTTGGCGGCGAGGAGTTCGTCGTCCTGTTCGCCGGCGCTCCCCGAGGCGCCGCAGATCTCTGTGAGAGGCTGCGTTCAGCCATTGAACGATGGGACTGGTCCGAGATCTGCAACGGGCTGCACGTCACGATCAGCATTGGGCTGGCCAGTACTCTGTCTGCCAAGTCTCCGAACGATATTTTGGCGATCGCCGATCAGAATCTCTACGCGGCGAAAAAGACCGGTCGCAATCGCATTGTTTGGTAGCGCTCTCAGCTCCAATCGGGTGTCGCGTCTGTGGCAATGGTGTGTCTATAGCCCCTCGATGTCGAGGATGAAGGCAAACTCGGCGGCAAGCCCCGGCGAGTAGGCAATGACAGGTCCGCCGTTCATAAGCAGACTATCGACCGGCGGCATCACCACCATCGCGCCGCCCTCCTCGGCGATGAGTGCCCCGGCCAGCATGTCCCAGGCATTGAGGTAGCGTTCATAGTAGAGATCGGCGGCACCCTCGGCGACACGAACGAGGTCGATGGCGGCAGCACCCATGCGGCGATAATCCATGCCGCGTTCATGAAGCCGCTTGGAGAGCGCGAGATGGTCGTCAAAGCTTGTCTTGCGGGAATGGCCGAGAATGACAAGGGCATTGGCCGGATCGGCGGTCGCAGCCGCATGGACCGGAATCCCGTCCTTGAAGGCGCCGCTGCCACGGATGGCGTGAAAGACCTTGTCTCCGGCGGCGTCGTAAACCACGCCGATCTCCACCTTGCCGCCGACGACGAAGGCGATCGAGACGCCCCAGTGCCGGAAGCCCCTGATATAGTTGGTCGTGCCGTCGATCGGATCGACGACCCAGGTGCCGCCCTTACCCGATCGCCCGCCGCTCTCTTCGCCCATAAACGTATCATCGGGAAAGCGCGAGAGCAGGCCGTCGCGGATTGCCTGCTCAGCCCTCCTGTCGGCGATCGTGACGAAATCCTGCAATCCCTTGTTCTCGACGGTGAGCGAGGCGGAGTCGGAATCGTGCCGAAACCGGGCGGTTTCCCGCCCGACTTCGAGAGCAACGGTGATCGCGACCTCCGCCCGTGCGCGGATGGCGGCGGGATCGAATGCGGCATTCATCAGGCAGTCCTTCTTCTGATCAGTGTCACTGGCGTAAATTCGACACGCGCCGTCAGGTCCGGCTCGACGATCCGGCTCATCAGCAGGTCGACCGTCTTTTCGGCCTGGACGTCGCAGGGTTGGCGGATGGTCGTGAGATCGTAGGCGGTCCAGTTCGCCTGAGGAATGTCGTCATGGCCGATGATGGAGAGCGGCGGTGCATCATCGCGGCCGCGACCCTGCATGACCCGGTCGATGACGCCGCAGGCCATGTAATCGTTGGCGCAAAACAGTCCGTCGATGCCGGATGCGGCAAGTTCAGCAGCCGCATCATAGCCGCTCCGGTAGTCGTTGATCCTGACCTGCACGAACTCGGCCTCGACGCCGAGCTGCTTGCATCGCGCGATGAAGGCCTCGCTGCGTCGCCGCGCCGTATAGGATATGGCAGGGGCGGCCATCACGGCGGGCCTTTGCACGCCGCTGTCGATCAGGTGGGTTGCGGCGAGATGGCCGGCCATACAATCATCGGAGATGATGCGGTCTACGAAAGGGATGTCGTTGCCCTTGTTGATCAGCACGATCGGCACGCCCTCGGCCGCGCATTGCTCGCAGATCTCGGTCGGTGGGGCATCCGAGGTGACGATAACGCCCGATACGGCGTAATGCAGCAGTTGGCCGATGACCGTCGAAGTATCGGCCTCCGGCGAGGTTGGCAGCAGGATGGGGCGGAAATTGCGGGCGAGCAGCACTCTTGCCAGATTCTCGATCTGCAGCGTGCGGAACGGATTGTCGAGGCCGGCCGCGACGAGGCCGACGAGATCGGAGCGTTTGTTGGTCAGGCTTCGGGCAAGATAGTTCACCCGGTAGCCGAGCTCCTTGGCGGCTTGGTAGACCTTTTCGCGCGTCTTCGGCGAGACGCTTGCATCTGGCGTGAAGGCGCGCGACACGGCAGCGCGCGAGACGCCCGCCACGCGCGCCACGTCGAAGGAGGTTACCTTGCGCGGTCCCTTATCCCTGTCTGCCAACTGCTTTTTCCCTGCCTGCCGGTGGCCGCATCAGATCGGGCAGATCCGTGCAGATGCCGAGAACCGGAAGCTTCATGATATCAGCGAGGATGGCCGGCCGCTCCTCGTGCCAAAGCACGATCTCGCGGCTTTCCTCGAAGGCGCGACGCATTAACGCGTCGGTCACCAGATCCTGCGGACGCTCGCCTGCCTTCTCCCAACAAAGATGCAGAATATCGGCGTCGGCCTCGTCGCCGAGCGCATGCGGATCGTGGCCGACACGGATCAGCACCGAAAGTGGAAAATCGCAGGCTGCGTCGCGGAGTTCGCGCACCTGTGCCGTGTCGAAGGAGCCAAGACAGGCGAAACGCTGGTTCATCTCGGCAAGGTGCTGCCAGCAGCGCAGGCCTGTCCCGGGCGCCTTCAGCTCGACATAGAGGCCGCTCCCGGTCTCGCGGCCGAGCGCGGCCACCTCCGAAAAACTCGGCACGTCCACGCCGTCGAGCTCGGCAAGCTCCGCAGCCGTCATCTCGGAAATGCGGCGGTCGATGCCGAAGACGCGCTCGAGGTGGTCGTCATGCGAGACGACGACCACGCCGTCCCTGGTCAACTGCGTGTCGAGCTCCCACATCTCAGCCCCGAGTTCGGCGGCGCGGCGGAAGGCGGTGATAGTATTTTCACGTTCATGACCGCTGGCGCCGCGATGGCCGATGCAGAAGGGAAGCCGGCCCTTGGCCGTTGGCCAACCGTAACGCTGGAAGAATGCCGAGAAATCGCGGGGCATCAGAGCCTCCTGCCGTTTTCGTCGAAAACGAAGACTCCGCGGCTGTCGATCGCCCAGCGGACGTCGTCGCCGACGTGAACATCGCTACGCACCGGCTGGATCGAACGCAACAGCGGTCCGCCGGCAAGAGCCACGTCGTAGAGGTTCTCGCGACCCTGTGTCTCGGCAAAGGTGACCTTGCCCGGCACGGCGATGTCGCCTGCCGGCGTAAAATGCTCCGGCCGGACGCCGAGCATTAGCTTGGTGCCCTCGGCGGCGCCGACGGTATCGGGCAGCGGCACGCGGATCTCGCTTTGCGGGATTGTGAAGGCGCCTTTGTCCACGACGCCGCGCAGGAAGGTGATCGGCGGATTGCCGAGAAAACCGGCGACGAAAGCCGTCTTCGGATCGTTGTACATTTCGGCCGGCGTGGCGATCTGGACGATCTCGCCTTCCTTCATGATGGCGATGCGGTCACACATGCTCATCGCCTCCACCTGGTCGTGGGTGACGAGAATGGCGGTGATGCCGGTTTCGCGCTGCAGGCGGCGGATTTCCGATCGCATTTCGAGGCGCAGCTTGGCGTCGAGATTGGCGAGCGGCTCGTCGAGCAGCAGCACATCCGGCTTGCGGATCAGCGCCCGCGCCAGGGCCACGCGCTGCTGCTGGCCGCCGGAAAGCTCGGCTGGCCGGCGGCCCATCAGGTTGCCGATGTGAACGAGAGTGGCGATGCGGTCGACTTCCTTGCGGATTTCGGCGGCCGCTATGCCCTTCACCTTCAGCGGAAAGCCGATGTTCTCGGCAACCGTCATGTGCGGATAGAGCGCATAGGATTGGAAGACGACGCCGACATTGCGGGCCTGGCTCGGCAGGTCGGTGACGTCGCGGTCGCCGAAGAGGATGCGCCCGCCGCTTGGCCGATGGATGCCGCAGACGGAAAACAGCGTCGTCGATTTGCCGCAGCCGGAAGGGCCGAGCAGCGCCAGCATTTCGCCGTTGCCCACTTCAAGCGTCATGTTCTCGATGACTTTGGTGGAGCCGAAGCTCTTCGAAAAATTGTCGAGGAGGATGCGCATCAGCCTTTGCTCCCGCCGCCGTAGATGTTCATGAGATATTTGTTGAAGAGCGCGTAAACGATCAGCACCGGAACGAGGTAGAAGACGCCGACCGCTTTGAACATGTTGAAGTCATAGTTGTTATCGTCGGCGAGGAAGGCCGCGAGATAGACCGAAAGCACCTGCACCTGGTTACCAGGCGCCAGCACCTGCGGCAGGATGAATTCACCCCAGCCGGAGAGGAAAGAAAACAGGCCGAGCGCCATGATGCCGGGCTTGACCTGCGGCAGCACGAGGCTGCGCCAGACCCGGAAGCGCGAGGCGCCGTCGACGACGCCGGCCATTTCGATTTCCCAGGGCACGGTGTCGTAAAAGCCCTTCATCAGCCAGATGCCGAGCGGCAGGTCGATCGCCGCTTTTACCAGGATGACTCCGATCAGCGAATTGTAGAGGCCGATCATCTGCAGCACGATGAAGATGGCGATGATCAGCGTCACCGAGGGGAAGGCATGCAGCACCATGACGCCGGCAAGGAAGAAGCCGCGCGCCGGCACATTCAGCCGTGACAGCACGTAGCCCGCCATCGACGAGACGATAAGCACGAGGCTGGTCGTGCAGGCCGCAAAGAGCAGCGTATTCACAGTCACCTGCCAGATGTTCGCCTTGCCCTCTGTCGTCTGCCACAGGAAGCGCCAGTGCTGGAGCGTCAAGCCCGAAGGCAGCAGCGCATCCGCCTGCTTGACCGTCACGGTGTCGAGGAAGAGATAAACATACATCAGGAGCAGCGGCAGGCTGACGATGGTCAGCGCCGATATGACAGGCCAGCTGCGGTAATTTGCCGAGGGCTGCGATCGTTCGGCCATGGTCAATCCTCGATCAAGGGCTTGGCGACAAGCGTGCCGTAGTTGAAGACGCGCAGATAGAGCAGCGACAGCATCACGCCAATGACGACGAGCACCAATGCCATGGCGGCACCCAATCCGTATTCGAGATTGCCGGCATAGTTTCTGAGCGCCGTGTGGTAGGCGGAGAGCGCCCAGACCTCGGTCGCGTTCCCCGGTCCGCCATTGGTGGCAAGCAGGATTTCATTGAAGGAGGCAAGCAGCGACAGCGTCTGATAGCAGGTGACGAATAGGATCGGCCAACGCATCTGCGGCAGGACAATGTAGCGGATCTGTTGCCAGCGCGAGGCGCCATCGACCTCGCTCGCATAGAACTGGCTCTTCGGAATGGCCTTCATCGCCGAGGAGAACACCAGCATGCCCATCGAGGCGCCGATGAAGCCGTTGATTAACACGACGAAGAGCCAAGCGTTATAAGCGTTATCGAGAAGATAGTTCTTCGGCGGATAACCGAACTTTCCCATCAAGATAGAGATGAATCCGCTGTCCCAGGCGAGCCACTTCCACAACAGGACGTATATGACGACGGGCGTGATGCGCGGCAGGAGCCAGATGCCGCGGAAGATAGAGGCAGGCGTCGGCCGCATGTAATGCGTCAGGATGGCGAGCAGCAGCGCATAACCGACATTGAAGAGCATCAGCACCAGCGCAACGTAGAGCACTGTATTGAAAAGCACACGCGCCATGTCGGGCGACGTGGCCATGCGTGAGAAATTGTCGGTGGTCCAGGTCCAGCCGGTATAGGTGACCCTGGCGACGGTTTCCTTCTGTTCCGGTGTCAGCTTGAATCCCAGACTGTCCAGTGCCGAAAAGAGCTGCTCCTTGCTGTCGAAGCGGGTGTTGAGGACGGAGCGGTTGAACTGTTCGGAGATCTGTTTGACCTCGCGTGTCGAAGGTCTCTCGGCAAGATCCTTGATCATGCGCTCGACGTCGCGGCGCACCGTGAACACCTCACCTGCATGTTTGGCGCGCAACTCCGTGGCAATCCCAGGCGCAAGCCCGAGAGCCTCGACGGCTTTGAGGCCCGTTTCATCGATCGTGTAGCGCGGTTCGGCCATTTCGGCGGCAATGTCTGGTAATGCCGATTTCAGCGCGATCAGGGAGTTGGGCGCGATCTGGTAGACACCGCCGGAAATGCCCGTCGCCGTCGTCATGCTGGTCATCGAAAAGACCGCCGTCAGAACGACCGGCATCAGGAAGAAGAGGATGATCATGATCGCTGCAGGCGCGATCATCACCAGTCCGAGCGTTCTGGACGATTTCATGAAAGCCCTCTCATCGCGGACTGACCGGGCGGCGATGTGGCCGCCGCCCGGAAGAGTGCTTCGATCTTAGCGGATGACGATCTTGTCGCCGAGCGTGCTCTTCAGCTCGCTCTCTGCATCACCGACCGCGGCGTCTACGGTCTTGGCGCCGGTCCAGGATGCCTCGAGGTTCTTCCACATGATGTTCCAATATTTGCCGAAATCGGAATTGTTGGGCATCGCATTGGCATGCGGCAGCAGGCGCTCGGTGGCTTCACGTGTCCAGCGGTCGGCCGAGTAGAAGTCGACCGTCGATTCCGACTTGGAGATGCCGAGATGGGCTGATTTGACTGCATGCAGCGCGTTGGTGCGCGGCTCGGAGGCAATCTTGATCAGCTGGGCGGCAATCTCGGTGTCTTCCTGGTCGTGACCTGCGGTCAGCAGGTAGACGAGCGGATGGGTCAGCGTGTTGGCCTTGCCGCCTTCTCCGGCGGGGATCAGCGTGAAGATCACGTTGCCGAAGAAGTCCTTCAGGCCTTCCTGGTTGACGAGGCGGGCATAGTGCCAGGTGCCGCCGTCCCAAATGCCGGCCTTGCCGGTGGCGACTTCCTTCCACCACTGGTCGCCCGGCATGCCGATGTGGTTCTTCTTGGTGACGCCTGCCTTCACGGCATCGGCGAAGAACTGATAGGTGCGGGTCATCGCCGCCTTATCGAAAACGAGCTTGCCGCCTTCTTCCATCGTGCCGCCGAAGCTGGTGTAGAACTGCCAGTAATCGGGGCCGTTGCTCGTACGCGGATAAAAGCCGTAGCCGGCCTGGACGAGACCCTTGTCCTGCATCTTCTTGGCGTCTTCGAGCAGGTTCTTCATGGTGTACTTGCCGTCCTGGACGTTCTGCGGCAGCGCGTCCAGATCGGCATCGCTGTAACCGATCGCCTTCATGTAAGGCTTCCAGAAGAACATCGGGCGGGATTCAGCATCCTGCGGGATACCGTAGACCGTGCCGTTGTAGGACGCGATCTTCAACAGGTTTTCATAGATGTCGCTGAGCGGCCATGAGTCGAGATCAACATAATCTTCGATCGGAACGATGAGGCCCGCCTGCGACCAGGGCGCGATGTCTTCATGGCCGCTGACGACGATATTCGGGGCGGTCTTGGCTTCGGCGGCAAGGGTCAGCGCCTGCTTGAAGTCCTCCCAGGCCGAATAGGGCTTCTTCTCGACGGTGATCTTCAGGTCTTCGCCCTTGAGAGCAGCTTCGCGCTGCAGCTGCTGGGCTGCGATCTCGATGGCGTCGAGGCGATAGACATCGTTCGGGCCGGTGCCGCCGGCCCAGACGCTGATGTGAACGTCCTTGGCGAGTGCAATTGCGGAGGTCGAGGCCAGGATGGCGGCTGCGACGGCAAGCGATTTCAGTGTCGGCAAAATGGTCATCTTCTTCGTCTCCCTAGAAGAGCAGTGTGAGGCCTCTTGACGGGTCATCACTGTTGCGTGACGGCCGTTTCGAAAACCCCACGAAAACGTGGCGTATCCCGCTCTAGGGGTTGAACGTAACGGCCGAATGACAAAATTGAGCACGTGTGCAAAATTATTATGACGATGTCCGCGCGACTTGCAAGCGGCGGTTTTCGACAGGCGTCTTTTACGCTTCAAATTGCGTATTTCCTGGGCTAGCATCGCGTCATGAGCCTTGAATCCGTCCGCGCCTACTTCCGCGCCCATGCACCCGATATCGAAATCATCGAAACCGCCGAGAGCTCCTCGACGGTGGCGCTTGCCGCCGAAGCCCACGGCGTCGAGCCAGCCCAGATCGCCAAGACGATTTGCCTGCGCGTCGGCGAGCAGATGATGCTGGTCGTAGCCGGCGGTACGGCAAGGCTCGACAATCGCAAATTCAAGGACACCTTTGGCGCCAAGGGGCGCATGCTCGGCGCCGAAGAGGTCGTGGCGATCACCAGCCATCCGGTCGGCGGCGTCTGCCCCTTCGGCCTGCCTTCGCCGCTGCCCATCTATTGCGACATCTCGCTGAAACGCTTCGATGAAGTCGTGCCGGCGGCCGGCTCGACGAACTCGGCCGTGCGGATCGAAACTGGGCGGTTGGCCGAGCTGACCGGCGCCAGTTGGGTCGACGTCTGCCAGTAACGCAGCCGAAGAACTTCACACGGGGGAAAGACTACCTATATTAGGTCCCGACATGCCGTGATTGTGCATGACAGGAGATCAGGAATGCCGAGTGCCGTTTCGCGTTTTGCCAAGATCGCGGCAATTGCCGCACTGACGAGCGCCACCGTTTTTGCTTCCCTCGACGATGCCGAGGCGCGCCGCGCCGGCAGCTTCGGTTTCGGAAGCCGCGGCACGCGCACCTTTCAGGCGCCGCCTGTCACCCGCACCGCACCTGCCCCCACAGCGCCGATCGAACGGTCGATGACGCCACGTCCGCAGACCACGGCACCTGCTACCGCTCAGCAGCCTTTCGGCGCTCAGCGCCCCGGTTTCTTCGGCGGCTTCGGCCGCTCGATGATCGGCGGTCTGATTGCCGGTGGCCTTCTCGGCATGCTGCTCGGCCACGGTTTCGGCGGCGGCTTCGGTTTCCTCGGCATGTTGCTGCAGATCGCATTGATCGGCGGCGCCGTCATGCTCGCCATGCGTTATTTCGCCAACCGCCGCCAGCCTTCCTACGGCGTTGGCGGCCGGAGCCAGTCCTATAGCATGTCGCCCGCCAACAATTCGTCTTTCCAGATCCCGGCGATCGGTTCGGGTGCTGGTTCCCTCCAGTCCTCGCGCGGCAACCGCTCTAGCGACGAGATCGGATTGGCGAAGACCGATCTCGACAAGTTCGAGGAACTGCTGACCCAGGTGCAGACCGCTTACGGCGCCGAGGATTACGGCACGCTGCGCCGGCTGACGACGCCCGAAGCGATGTCCTATCTTGCCGAGGAACTCGGCGAAAACGCCACCAACGGCGTGCGCAACCGCGTCTCCGACGTCAAGCTGCTGCAGGGTGACATTGCCGAAGCTTGGCGCGAAGATGGTCAGGAATATGCAACGCTTGCCATGCGCTATTCCTCGATCGATGCCATGGTCGAACGCGACAGCGGCCGCGTCGTTTCAGGCGACGACCGCCGCCCGAGCGAAAGCACCGAGGTGTGGACCTTTGTGCGTAAGCCGGGCGCCGACTGGAAGCTTGCCGCCATCCAGGGCACCGAGCAGCGCGCCGCCTAGCGCGGTGCGCCAAATTGGCCTTCCCTTAATTCACCACGACAGGCTTGGAGCGCATGCGGGAAACCGTTTCGCGCTCCGCCCGCTTGCAGCGCATCGGCGGCAGGCCGCGGTCCATCAGGTCCATATCTTCGAGCACCATGTCGCCCATCTTCTTGAAGGCGCTGTCGAGCGCACCGGCCCGGTGCGCCGAGCGGAGGAAGCCATTCAGATTGCGCACCGGATGGCCGGGCGGCAACGGTTCTTCAGGGTAGACATCGCTCGCCGCCACGATATGGCCTGACGAGACGGCCGCCATCAGCGCATCAAAATCGACGACATCGGCGCGGCTGAGCAGGATGAAGGCGGCGCCCCGGCGCATGCTGGCGAAGGCCTCGGTGCCGAGAAATTTGCTGTTTTCGCTGGTGACGGCGGCAGCGACGAAAATGAAATCGCTCTTTGTCAGGACGTCCTGAAGGCTTGCGGGCTCGACGCCGCTTTCCTCGATGATCGAGCGCGGCAGCCAGGGATCGAACACCCGGATGCGCGCCCTGAAGCCGGACAGAACCCGGCGCAGCGCTTTGCCGAGATCGCCGAAGCCGACGATGCCGATCTCGGAGCCGGCGATCAGCCGCGCGCTTGCATTCCCCTCGCCGCCCCAGAGTTCCGTGCCCTGGCGGAAAGCGACATCCGCGTCGACGATGCCGCGCGCTAGAGCCAGCGCGAAACCGAGGCCGATTTCGGCGACCGGCTCGGCAAAGACCTGTCCTGTGGTAACGACATGGATGCCGCGCTGGAAGAGCACCTGATAGGGCATGTTGTTGAGAAGATTGCTTTCGACGTTGAGGATCGCGCGCAAGGCCGGCATTCTGGCCAGCGTTTCGGCCGAAAGCGGCGGCTGGCCGATAATGTAGCGCGCGCTTCCGAGGATCTCGTCGCCGAGTCCGGCGACATTCTCGGGATCGGCCTCGACGATCTCGTATTTCGCATGCAGTTCGGCGCGCGCCTTGTCGCTGAAGATCAGATCGAGCGTGCGCGGCTCCGGCGCACTAATCGCCAGCGGCCGTTCGGTATTCGTCATGACGTCTCCTCCATCGCGGCGGTCCGCGTCGATTACGCCGGACGATTGATAGCCTCTGTGCGCGATCGTTGCCAGTTCGATCTTGAGTCTCTGGGTGGTGAAAGACGCTACCGAAAGCGGCATCTGCCTGTCTGATAAGCAATTGAATCGGCTTGTTATTCACGGCATTTTCGTTGACGGCGCGAATTTTTTGATCTAGCGTGATGCACGCGAATTGGACACCATGCCAGTGTTCGGCGACCGCAGGATATTCGAAAACTCACGAGGGAATGAGCAATGAAATCAGCAATCAAGAGCGGCCTGCTTGCCTTGGCTGCCGCAGCGCTTCCAGCCGTCGCCTCCGCCCATCCCGCGATCGGCGAAGCTGCCGGCTTCAGCCATGGCTTTGCCCATCCGATGTCTGGCCTCGATCACGTCCTCGCCATGGTGATGGTCGGTGTTTTCGCATTTCAGCTCGGTGGCCGCGCCACCTGGCTCGTGCCGACGACCTTCGTCCTGGTGATGGCGCTCGGCGGTGCCCTCGGCGCTGCCGGCATTGCTGTTCCCTTCGTTGAAATCGGCATCGCGCTTTCCGTCGTCGTCCTCGGCGCCGTCGTCGCGCTCAACGTCAAGGCGCCGCTGGCCGCAGCACTTGGTGTCATCGGTGTCTTCGCTATCTTCCACGGTCACGCACATGGCGCCGAAATGCCGGAAAATGCCGCCGGCGCCGCCTATGCCGCCGGCTTTATGATCGCAACCTCACTGCTGCATATCGCCGGCCTTGCGCTTGGTTACGTCATCGGCCGCGCCGGTGAACGTCAGGGCATTTTCGTGACGCGCACGGCCGGTGGCCTTGCCGCCATATCAGGCGTCGGTCTTCTGGCCGGCTTGATCTGAGCCTGACGGCATTTCTGAACAAAAACCAGGCGGCGGCCTAGACATCCAATCCGACAGAACGCCCGGCATGCGTACCGCATCGCCGGGGCGTTTTTGCGTCGTCGCTGCAAAGCGCTACGGATTTGATCCAAGTCAAATTTAGCCACGTCGCGTCCGGCTATATCTAGCCAAGGATCAACGAACGGACATCCAAATTGACGCAGGCCAGCCTTGCCGATTGCCGGAGGAACGCAAAGGTCAGTATAGTGATTTCAGAAATTTCTGAAATCACAGACGCAACGGAAACGACCATGAACCTTCCGCCTCTCGTCCAGTCCTTCGTTCTCCATTTCGGCGAAATGGGATCGCGCTGGGGAATCAACCGCACGGTCGGTCAGATCTATGCCCTGCTCTTCGTTTCGCCAGCACCCGTCTGTGCCGAGGAGATCGCCGATTCTCTCGGCATCTCACGCTCAAATGTGTCGATGAGCCTGCGCGAGTTGCAGGCCTGGAACCTCGTCATCCTGAAACACAAGCCTGACGATCGCCGCGATTTCTTCACCACGCCTGATGATGTCTGGCACATTTTGCGGACGCTCGCCGAGGAACGGAAGAAGCGCGAAGTCGATCCGACGCTGTCTGTCTTACGCGAAATCCTGATGCAGCGGCCGGCCAGCGACGCCGAGCGCTATGCGCAGGAGCGCATGGGTGAGATGCACACGCTGATCGAGCAGCTGACGCATTGGTATGAAGATGTAAAACAACTTGAAACAGAAAGGCTTGCAACGCTACTCTCTTTGGGCGCGAAAGTGACGAAGCTTCTGGAGGCCAAGGACCGGGTGGTTTCGCTCGGCCGCAGCCGCCGGCCGAATCCTGCGAACAAGAGTTAGCGCCATGGGCACTGCTTTTTTCGACGCAAGAGACAGATCAGAGGCTCGGCCCCGGAATGGTTGTGCCGTTTCGCCTGACCGTGACACTGCGAAAAGCGGGCTGCGCAGGGCGGCGATGCTGCAGGCGCTGGCTGCGGCCATCTGGATTCCGCAGGCTGGATTGCTGGCCGTCTCGGTCGGCCGCATCGCCGATGGCGGCGGATTGCGTGGCGTCCTCTGGACCGCCTTCGGCATCCTTCTTCTCGGGATCGCAAAAAGCTGTCTCGACGCGGCTGGCGGCCGGCTGGCCTTTCATGCCGCACGCACCGAGCTCAGCCGCAGGCGGCAGATCGCCACCATGGCGCTTTCCACATCGTCGCCGATCGATTGCGACCGGCCAGCCTCCGGCAAAGCCGCAAGCGTGCTTGGCGAACAGGCCGAACTGATCGTGCCTTACCTCGCCCGTTTCCAGCCGGCACGCATGAAGGCGAGCCTCGTGCCGCTCATCATTCTTGCATTCATCCTGCCGGTCTCCTGGATCGCCGCGCTGGTTCTACTGTTTGCCGCGCCGCTGATCCCGATCTTCATGGCCCTGATCGGCTGGCGCGCTCAGGCGGCCAGCGAAAGGCAACTCGTCGCGACCGGCGGCCTCAACGGCTTCCTGCTCGATCGGCTGCGCGGACTGGCGACCATCCGTGCGCTCGACGCAGTCGATGCAACGGCACTGCGCTTGCAGTCGGAGGCGGAGTCGCTGCGTGTGCGCACCATGGCTGTGCTGAAGATCGCCTTTCTGTCGTCGGCGGTGCTCGAGCTTTTCGCCGCGCTCGGCGTGGCGATGATTGCCGTCTATGTCGGCTTCAGCCTGCTCGGCGAGATCCGCTTCGGCACTTGGCTAGGCCGGCTCGACCTGACCGAGGGACTGTTCATCCTGCTGCTCGCACCGGCCTTCTTCGAGCCTCTGCGCGAACTCTCGGCCGTCTGGCATGATCGGGCGGCGGGCGAAGCGGCGCTGAAGGCCCTGGACACCCTCGCTGCCGGCGGCCTGTCCATTCGAGGAGCAGTCGACGTCGCGCCAGCGGTCTCTGCCGTCGCCGAAGCGCCCGCCATCCGTCTAGAGAATATCGATTTCCGCTACGCCGCCACTGAGCCGTTGATCCTCGACGATTTCAACCTCGATATCCCAGCCGGCGAACATCTGGCGCTTCTTGGCACCAGCGGTTCCGGCAAGTCGACGCTTCTTTCTCTGATTTCAGGACTGGCGCCCTGCACCGGTGGCCGCATCGTCATCGGCGGCATCGAACTTGCGGATGACAGCGCCCAAGCCTTGCGCGTTGGCATGGCATGGATCGGCCAGAGGCCGCATATTTTTGCCGGCACCATCGCCGGCAATATCACGCTCGGCAGGCCCGGTCTCCTGCGTGGCGACGTGACGGAAGCGCTCGACGCCGCCAGGCTCGGAAAAGTCGCCGCCGCCTATGGCAACCGGCCGCTCGGCGAAGGCGGGATCGGGCTCTCCGGCGGCGAGGCGCTGCGGCTTGCGATCGCGCGGGCGGCCTGCAATCCGCATCTCCGGATTATCCTTGCCGACGAGCCGACCGCCCATCTCGACGCCGCCACCGCCGTCGAGGTTACCGACAGCCTGCTTTCGCTCGCCAGGGGCCGCACTTTGCTCGTTGCGACCCACGATCCGCTGCTTGCCGCCCGCATGCATCGCGCCATCCGCATCGATGCCGACATCTTCATGAGGGAGGCCGCCGAATGAGCGGATTTGCTGCAGACCTCAAGCCGATCCTGCGTCTGTTCCTTGCCGAGCGCCGGCGTGCGCTGCTGCTTGGCGCAGCACTTTCGGCAGCGACTGTGACAGCCGGCATCGCCCTGCTTGGCCTGTCCGGCTGGTTCATCACCGCCACCTCGCTCGCCGGGCTTTCGGCCGCTACCGCCATCACCTTCGACGTCTTTGCGCCCTCAGCCGGCATTCGCCTGCTCGCCATCATCCGTACGGCCGCGCGCTACGGCGAAAGGCTGGCGACCCATGACGCAACGCTCGGCGTGCTCGCCGCCCTGCGCGAAAGGCTGTTTCGCGGCTTTGCCGAACAGGGTGCGGCTCGCACCCTGTTGCATCGTCCCGCAAAGCTGCTTTTCCGGCTGACGGCCGATATCGATGCGCTCGATTCCCTCTACCTGCGCATCCTCGTGCCGGCTGCAGTCGCGATCGGTGCAGCCCTGGCGGCAAGCGTGGTGCTGGGGCTGATGCATCCCCTGTTCGGTCTGTGCTTCGGCCTTTTTCTCGCCGGTGCCGGCCTCGCCCTGCCACTGATCGCCGGGCGGGCGGCGCGCAAACATGCCCGCCGACGTGCCCATGGCATCGAGGCGCTGCGGTCGCGAACGATCGATCTCGTTGCCGGCCAGACCGATCTGCTGATGGCCGGTCGCCTTGCCGCGCAGACAAGCACCATCGCTGCGGCCGACGCCTACTCTGCCCGTGCCGACAACCGGCTGAACCGTGTCGAAACCGGCCTGACATTCGGCTTCGGCCTTGTCTCGACCCTGCTGCTGACGGCATCGCTGCTTGCCGTTGCGGCACTTGCGGAAACGAAGGTGATTGCCGCTCCTGTCGCCGCACTCGGCCTGCTCGTCGCCTTTGCGGCAGTCGAACCCTTCGCAGCTCTCCGCCGCGGCGCGCTTGAACTTGGGCGGACGCTGCTTGCGGCAAAGCGTATCGCGCCGCGGCTTGCCGTCGCGGCGGCACCCGAACCATTGGCAGTGCCGTTGCCGGGATGCGCCTTTTCGCTGGCGAAGGTGTCAGCCCTCCATGAAAACTCCGCCGTGCCGGCGCTCGAGGATATCGAACTCACGCTTCAACCGGGCGAACGCCTCGCCGTCATCGGTAGCAGCGGCGCCGGCAAGTCGAGCCTGCTTGCCCTCCTTTCCGGGGAATTGCCGGCAAGGACGGGAAGCGTTGCCGCGATGGCGGCGACGCTGCTGACACAACGGACGGAGCTTTTCGAGGACAGCCTGCGCGGCAACCTGCTCCTTGCAAACCCGGATGCGAACGAGGCCCGTCTTCGCGAAGCGCTCGCCGCCGCCGGGCTGCTTGCCGATATCGAGACCATGCCGCGGGGGATCGATACCCGGCTCGGCGAAGGCGGGCTCGGCCTTTCCGGTGGCCAGTCGCGCCGGCTGGCGCTTGCCCGGCTCTTCTTGCGCGACACGCCGCTCTGGCTGCTCGACGAGCCGACCGAGGGCCTCGATGGTGTCACCGCCCGCGACGTGCTCGCCCGTCTTTCCGCGATGGCGGCGGGCCGCTCGCTGGTGATCGCCACGCATATCCGCCGCGAGGCTGCGATTGCCGACCGCATCGCCGTCATCGAAGGCGGTCGCATCACAGAAATTTCGCGCCGCGGAGAGGCGGCCTTCGAAAAGGCGCTCGACCGGCTTCGGCCGGACTGAGCGAAACCGCATGCCCTGAGCGCTGATCGGCGCTGAGGAACGCTTGTATCCCGTGGGACCGTGGGAGAAACACAATGGAATTAGATATCGTAGCACTTTCGCGCTTCCAATTTGCGCTGACGGCGCTTTACCACTTTCTGTTCGTGCCCTTGACGCTCGGCCTGTCCGTGCTCTTGGCGATCATGGAAACCGTTTATGTCATGACCGGCCGCCAGATCTGGCGGCAGATGACGAAATTCTGGGGCACGCTGTTCGGCATCAATTTCGTGATCGGCGTCGCCACCGGCATCGTCATGGAATTCCAGTTCGGCATGAACTGGAGCTATTACAGCTATTATGTCGGCGACATCTTCGGCGCGCCGCTGGCGATCGAGGGCCTGATGGCCTTCTTCCTCGAGGCGACCTTCGTCGGGCTGTTCTTCTTCGGCTGGGACAAGCTGTCGAAGGTCGGCCATCTGGTCGCCACCTGGGCGGTGGCGCTCGGCTCAAACTTTTCCGCGCTCTGGATCCTGATCGCCAATGGCTGGATGCAGAACCCCGTCGGCTCGGCGCTCAATCCCCAGACGATGCGCATGGAGATCACAAGCTTCTTCGATGTGGTCTTCAACCCGGTTGCCCAGGCGAAATTCGTTCATACGGTGTCGGCAGGTTATGTCTGCGCCTCGATCTTCGTGCTCGGCGTTTCTGCCTGGTATATCCTCAAAGGCCGGCATATCGAACTTGCCAAGCGCTCGATGACGGTCGCCGCCTCCTTCGGCCTCGCCTCGGCTCTATCAGTCGTCGTGCTTGGCGACGAGAGCGGTTATCTCGCGACCGAGAACCAGAAGATGAAGCTCGCGGCAATCGAGGGCATGTGGAAGACGGAACCGGCGCCGGCGGCCTTCACCGCCTTTGGCTTCCCCGACCAGGAGGCGCGCGAAACGCATTTTGCCGTGCACATTCCCTGGGTCATGGGCCTGATCGGCACGCGCTCGCTGACGACCGAAATCCCCGGCATCGACAAGCTCGAACAGCAGGCCGAAATCCGCATCCGCGACGGCATCAAGGCTTACGACGCGCTGATGCAGATCCGTTCGGCACCGGCACAGGACCAGGTTGCGCAGGAAGTGCGCAGCTCCTTCGAGGATCTCGGCCATGATCTCGGTTACGCTCTTCTGCTGAAGCGTTACGTCGACGATCCGCGCCAGGCGACCGACGAGCAGATCGTTCAGGCCGCACGTGATACGATCCCGCACGTGCCAACGCTCTTCTGGTCCTTCCGCATCATGGTTGGCCTCGGTATCTTTTTCATCCTGCTGACCACCACCTTCTTCTGGCTGTCGGCGCGCCGCCATCTCGACAAATATCCGCTGCTTCTGAGGATTGCCGTGCTGGCGATCCCCCTGCCCTGGGTCGCCATCGAACTCGGCTGGGTCGTCGCCGAGTTTGGCCGCCAGCCCTGGGTGATCGAAGGCGTGCTGCCGACGGCCGCCGCCGTCTCCAGCCTCGGCGCCGGCACCGTGCTTCTGACCATCATCGGTTTTGCGGCACTCTACACGACGCTGATCGTCATCGAGATGGGCCTGATGATCAAGGCGATCAAGCAAGGGCCGGAGCCGGACGACGAGCCGGAAGCGGTTCTGATTTCCGAAACCCTCGTCCCGGCCGCGGAGTGACCTGCCATGATCCTTCACGAACTCATCGACTATGAAACCCTGCGTCTCATCTGGTGGCTGCTGCTCGGCGTATTGCTGATCGCCTTTGCGACGACAGGCGGTTTCGATCTCGGCGTCGGCACGCTGCTGCCTTTCGTTGCCCGGACCGATCCGGAACGGCGCGTGGCGATCAACACCATCGGCGCCACCTGGGAAGGTAACCAGGTCTGGCTGATCCTCGGCGGCGGCGCCATCTTCGCCGCCTGGCCGCCGCTTTATGCGGTCTCCTTCTCGGGCTTCTATCTGGCGATGTTCGCGATCCTGTTCGCGCTCATCCTGCGCCCGGTCGGTTTCAAGTATCGGTCGAAGCGGGAAAGCGCCAATTGGCGTAGTGGCTGGGACTGGGCACTCTTCGTCGGCGGCTTCGTGCCGTCGCTGATCTTCGGCGTTGCCGTCGGCAATGTGCTGCAGGGCGTGCCCTTCCGCTTTGCCGACGATATGCGGATCTTCTACGAAGGTTCGTTCTTCGCCCTGCTCAACCCTTATGCGCTGCTCTGCGGCCTACTTTCTCTGGCCATGCTGACGATGCATGGTGCGGCCTGGCTGGTGTTGAAGTCGAGTGGCCCGGTCGCCGAGCGTGCCAGAAGTTATGGCAGCATCGCCGCCCTTGCCGTTATCGTGCTTTTCGCACTCGGCGGCCTCTTCCTGTGGATCGGCGTCGGTGGCTATCGCATCACCAGCGATATCAGCCCGATCGGTCCCTCCAATCCGCTGCTGAAGACCGTGGCGCTGGAGAAAGGCGCGTGGCTTACCAATTATGCCACCCATGCGTGGATGATCGTCGCGCCCGTCCTCGGCTTTGTGGGCGCGGCACTGGCCTTCACTGCCTTGCGTGCAAGGCGCGAAATCATGACGCTGCTCTTCAGCAAGCTGGCGATCTTTGGGATCATTTCGACGGTCGGGCTGTCGATGTTCCCGTTCATCCTGCCCTCCTCGCTCGATCCGCGATCGAGCCTGACGGTCTGGGATGCATCCTCCAGCCACATGACGCTGTTCATCATGCTTGTGGTGACGGTGATCTTCCTGCCGATCATCTTTGCCTACACAGCCTGGGTCTACAAGGTTCTGTGGGGCAAGGTCGATGAGAAGTCCGTCACCGACAAGAACAGCCACGCCTACTAGAGCGGTTCGGCAGAACCGCTCTAACCTTTGTTTTTACCCAATTCCGGACGGAAAACCGCTTCGCAGTTTTCCTGGAATTGCTCTGAGGGAGATGAAACGATGTGGTATTTCGCATGGATCCTCGGCCTGCCGCTGGCCGCCGCCTTCGCCGTCCTCAACGCCATGTGGTATGAACTGATGGACGACGCAGCCAGGAACAAAGCGTCCGAGCCGCGCAAGTAGAAAAACAAAGGGCGCGGTTCAGGCCGCGCCCTCTCGCTTGCTTCAGCCTTCCAGCCACTTCACCTGCTCGGGTGTCAGTTTGATGTCGAGTGCCGAGAGGCTGTCTTCCAGTTCGGCGACGGTGCGCGGCCCGATCAGCGGAATGACCGGGAAAGGCTGGGCGATCACATAGGCGAGCGCGATGTGGATCGGATTGCGTGCGAGCTTGTTGGCAAGCTCGATAGCGCGGTCGCGGCGTCCAAAGTTGCGCTCGGAATACCAGACCCGGACGATCTCCTCGTCATCTCGCTTGTCGCGGCCGGCGCGATCGGTAAAGAAGCCGCGGCCCTGGCTCGACCAGGCAAAGTTCGGAATCTGCTTCTCGTTCAGCCATTTCTTCCAGTCGTCATCGGAAGCAGCAACACAGCCGGCCCAGATCGGGTCGAGCATCTCGGCGAGCGAGAAGTTGTTGGAAAGTGCTGCCGGCGCCGCCTTGCCAGTCTTTTCGGCATAGGCGATCGCTTCGTCGAAGCGGGCCCGCGTCCAGTTCGAGCCGCCGAATATGCCGCGGATGCGTCCACGCTTGACCTCGGCATCCATGGCATCGACGAACTCGCCGACGGGCACGTCGGTATTGTCGCGATGCATGAAATAGATGTCGACATAGTCGGTCTTCAGCCGGGAAAGCGACTGGTCGAGCTGCTTTGCGATCATATCGGGATAGCAGAGCGGCGAATGCGCACCCTTGCCGATCAGCACGATCTCCTCGCGCGGCACCTTTCGGCTCGTGTGCCAGTCGCCGAAGATCGCTTCCGTCTTGCCGCCGCCATAGACATAGGCCGTGTCGAAAGCGTTGCCGCCGGCCTCATAGAAGGCGTCGAGCGTCAGCGAGGCGGAGGCAAAATTCGGAAAGAACTCGAAGCCGAGTGTGACGACCGAGGCCGGCTTGGAAATGCCGGGAATCTGACGCTGCGGAACGCTGTTGCCGCGCACGACCGCGCCGCCGGCGATGTTTGCCGTGCGCTTGCTGGCTTTCTCCACGCCGTATTCGAGGCCGACCGAGGCACGCCACTGGTCGAGCACACGCAAGTTTCCGATCGAATCTGCCCAGCTCATGCCGGGAGAGCTGAATTCGGTCTTGCCGGCACGGATGGCATCGCCTGCCGCATCTGCCTCGAAGGAATAGAGCCAGCGATCCTCCCTGAGTTCGACAGTTTCTCGGCTGCCGGCCTTGAAGATCTCGATCTTGCCGACGCCGCCCTTGTGGCCGGAGGCGAACCAGAAGTCCTGGACCTCGATCCGGCCTTCCGAGCCTATGATGCGCAGAACATTGTCCTGCTGCGCCATGATCGAGCAGGAGACTTCGGCGATGATCTCGTTCGGGAATTTGAGCACGGCAGATGCCCATTCATCGACGCCGCTTTCTCCGAGATGGGCGACGCCCGAAACCTTCTCCGGTTCGAGGAAGGCCTTGCCCTCTGCGGCGCCTGATATCAGTCTGGCCATCGAGACCGGATAACCGCCGACATCGAGAATACCGCCGCCGGCGGTATCGTTGGCGAAAAGCCGGTGTTCCGGCTTGTAGCTGCCCATATTGAAGCCGAAGCTCGAGCGGATGATCCGAACGGTGCCGATGACGCCGCTTTTGACGAGTTCGACCAGCTTTTGCGTCTGCGGATGCACGCGGTACATGAAGGCCTCGCCAGCGAAGACGCCGGCCTTTTTCGCCTCGTAGTAAACGGCTTCGGCATCATAGGCCGATAGGGCGATCGGCTTTTCCACCAGGATGTGCTTGCCGGCGCGTGCCGCCTTTATCGCCCATTCGGCATGGCCGGTGTGGGGGACAGCAATATAGATCGCATCGATCTCATTGTCGGAGAGCAGCGCCTCGTAACCATCGACGATGCGGGCGCCGGGGAAACCTTCGGCAAGGCCCGACTTTGCCGGATTGCGGGTAGCGATCGCCACCAGCTTTCCTGTGCGAGAATGGGCGACGCCGTCGGCAAAGGTGCGGGCGATGGTGCCGGGACCGATGATGCCCCAGCGGATCGGTTGATCTGAAGTCATGGAAACCTCTTTCGTCTTTCTGTCCTGGGATTTTAGTTTAGCGAAGCCGTTTGCCGGCGCCGTCGAAAAGGAATGTGCGGTTGGCGGGAAGGCCGACTGTCAGCGTCTCGCGATTGCCGGCGACCCGCGATTCCGGTCGCTCGATGATCAGTTGCTCGGGGCCAATGGTGGCGTAGATGTAACTGGTATTGCCGAGGTGTTCGGCGACGTCGATGGTGACGGTGAGGTCGGCATCGCCGACGCCCGCATCGACGAAATGTTCGGGACGGATGCCGACCGTCACTTTTGCGCCGGCTTCAATGGGATCGGCGACCGGCAGCGTCAGACGCGTATTGGCGTCGCTTTCGAGCGCAATCACCGCCCTGCCCGGCTGCGTCTCCACCACCACGGCCTTGAGGAAATTCATCTTCGGCGAGCCGACGAAACCGGCGACGAACTGGTTTGCGGGGTCGTCGTAAAGGTCAAGCGGTGCGCCGATCTGTTCGATATTGCCGGCGCGCAGCACGACGATCCTGTCGGCGAGTGTCATCGCTTCTGTCTGGTCGTGGGTGACGTAGATCATCGTCGTGCCGAGCTGTTTGTGCAGCCTGGAGATCTCCACGCGCATCTGAACGCGCAGTTCGGCATCGAGGTTCGACAAAGGTTCGTCGAACAGGAAGACCTGGGGTTCGCGGACGATGGCGCGGCCGATCGCGACACGCTGGCGCTGACCGCCGGAAAGCTGCTTTGGCCGCCGCTTCATCAACTCGGTGATCTGCAGGATCTCGGCGACATGGCGCACGCGCCGCTCGGTGTCGGCCTTCGGATTGCCGTTCATGCGCAGGCCGAAGCTCAAATTTTCCTCGACCGTCAGGTGCGGATAGAGCGCATAGGACTGGAAGACCATGGCGATGCCACGGTCGGCCGGCTCGACGTCGTTGACGACCCGGCCGCCGATCTGAAGCTCGCCTGATGTAATGTCCTCGAGGCCGGCGATCATCCTGAGCAGCGTGGACTTGCCGCAGCCGGAGGGGCCGACGAAGACGACGAATTCGCCGTCCTTTACCTTCAGATTGGCGCCGTGGATGATCTCAAAGCCGCCGAAGCGCTTGACGATGTTGCTGAGTGAAAGCTCTGCCATGCGGCCTCCCTATTGTTCGATTATTTGATTGCGCCGGCCGCGATGCCGGCGATGAAATGGCGCTGGAGAGCCACGAAGATGACGAGGATCGGCGCCGTCAGCAGCACCGCGCCGGCCATGATGCCGCCCCACGAGACTTTGGTGAGGCCAATCAGCGTTCCCAACGCCACCGGCGCCGTCATCATTCCCGGTTTGGAATTGATCAGCAGCGGCCAGAGGTAGTTGTTCCACGATACGAGGAAGAGGATGATCGCCAGTGCGGCCATCGTCGGACGCGCCAGCGGCAGAGCGATGCGCAGGAAGATCTGCCATTCCTTGACGCCCTCAACTCGGGCCGCATCGAAGAGCTCGCCCGGCATCATCGAGAAGGATTGCCGCATGAACAGCACGCCGAGCGAATTGAACAGCGGCGGCACGATCAGCGCGACCCAGGTGTTTGCCAGCTTGAACTCGCGTGCCACCATGATGAATTGCGGGATGACGACCACCGAAAATGGCAGCGTGATCGTGCCGAGGATGATGGCGATCACGACGGAGCGGCCGACGAAACGGTAACGCGCCAGCGCCCAGCCCGCCATCGAAGTCAGCAACACCGAGAGCACTGTATAGATGAGCGCCACGCCGATGGAGATCGCCATTGCCCCGATGAAATCGGTATCGGCCTGCAGGTTCTTGAAATTCTCGACGAAGTTGGTCGATGGCCACAGCACGATGTCAGGGCTGAAGATGCCGTTGTCGGGCATGGTTGAGAAGACGAACATCATCCAGAGCGGAAACAGCCAGATGAGAGCGAGCGGCACTAGTGCGGCATGCAGTGCGATCTGTCGCAGCAGAAGGGATTGCGATTTGGATCTCATTTCGGATCCCTCCCGACCCAGAGATTGAGAAGCGAAATCGCCACGGCAAGCGCCGCCATCGTATAGGCGATCGCCGAGGCATAGCCGAAGTTCAGCGAGGTGAAGCCCTGGCGGTAGAGCAGCAGCCCGAGCGTCTCCGTGCCGCCGCCTGGGCCGCCGCGATAGGTGATGAGGTAGGGCTCAGTGAATAGCTGCATGGTGCCGATCACCGAGAGCACCACGCAGAAGAGGATGATCGGCTTCAGGAGTGGCAGGGTGATGTGGAAGAACTGCTGGATCTTGCTCACCCGGTCGAGCGTCGCCGCCTCATAGACATCCTCAGGAATCGACTGTAGGCCGGAAAGAATGATGATGGCGTTGTAGCCCGCCCAGCGCCATGTGACGGCGATAATGATCAATGCCATGGCGGCATTCGCATTGTCGAACCAGGAGACCGGGCTGAGACCGACAGCAGAGATCAGCTTGTTGATGATGCCGAAATCGAGGCTGAACATCAGCCGGAATACGGCAGCATAGGCGACCTCGCCGACGACGACAGGCGCAAAGAAGGCGAAGCGGAAGAGCGGCCGCGCTTTCAGCAGCGGCGAATTGAGCAGCACGGCCATGACGGTCGCAAGCGCAATCATCACAGGCACCTGGATCACCAGGATGATCAGCGTGTTGTAGAGCGCATTATAGAAGGCCGGGTCATAGAATAGCCGACCCCAATTGGACTGGAAACTGTATTTCCACGGATTGATGCGGGTGTTCTGAAAGGAAATCAGGAACGAGTTGATGATCGGCCAGACCCAGAAGGTGGCGAAAACCAGCAGATAGGGGGCAAGGAACGCATAGGCGCTTCGGGTTCTGAACGGCATCGGGCCTCCTCCTTACAAAACCAATGAATGACCGGCCGCCTTGCAAGCCGGGGAAAGCCGGGCGCCTGAAGCGCCCGGCTTCGTCATTCATTGTGCGATCGGAAGGCCGGTCGCCGAAGCGATCTGCTTGGCGGCATCATCGAGAGCGGCCTTCGCATCGGGATAGCCGCCGGAGAAGAACTTCGTCTGCGTCGCCTTGAAGATAGCATCGGCATCGCTCTGGAAGGCGGTGCCGCGGCTCGGTACGATCTTCGGCAGTGTCGCCAGAATATCCGCCCAAACCTTCTGGCCGCCCCAATAGGGCTGCGACTCGTTGACGAAGGGATCCTTCTCGGCCGAAAGCAGCGACGGGACCAGACCGAATTCCTTCAGCATGGTGATCTGGCCCTCATCTGTGCCGAGGGCGTAGTTGACGAATTTCCAGGCGGCTTCCTTATTCGCGGATGTCGCCGAAATGGCGAGCGACGAACCGCCGAGATTGGCCGCATGCGGGCCATCGGCCGTCAGGCTCGGCATTCTGTAGACGCCCCACTTGCCCTTCAGATCGGGAGAGGTCGAGCGCACGGTGCCCTCGTACCAGCCACCATACAGCTGGCTTGCAGCCTTGCCGGCGGTATTGGCCTGAATCTTTTCGTCCCAGTTTGCCGCCGTCAGCGTGCCGGCATCCTTCATTTCCTTCACCTTTTGCAGCGAAGCGACGCAGGCCGGCTGGTTGATGGTGATATTCTGGCCGTCGGTCGAGTAGTAGCCGCAGCCCTGTTCGTTGGCGATCATGCGGAACCATTCGCTGTCGCCGTTGAAGTCGGCCTGGGCCATGACGACGCCGGGATTGGCGGCTGATATTTTTTTGCCGGCAGCGATGAAATCGTCCCAGGTGCTGATCGTGCTCGGATCGACGCCGGCCTTTTCGTAGAGATCGCGGCGGTAGAAGACGGCGACGGGACCGGAATCCCACGGCATGGCGTAAGCGACATCGCCAACCTCGAGCTCGGTGCGCTTGAAATCAGGGAACTTCGCCTGGATATCGGCCGTGTAGCCGAGTTCCTTCAGATTGGCGAAGCAATCCGGGAAACGGCTCCAGAAGATTTCAGCCTCGAAATTCTCGATGCTGACGATGTCGGGCAAGCCGTCGCCGCCGGCAGCACACGCTGCCAGCGTCTTGTCGAAGACCTGGCTGTTGCCGAGGTCCTCGACGGTGATCTTGATATCGGGAAACTGCTTGTTGAAGCCTGGAAGCGTGGACTTCAATGCCGATGCAGCGACATTCCAGCTCCAGATGGTGAGATTGGCCGACTGCGCGAATGCGGAGCCGGAAGCAAGCACTGCGACCGCTGCGGTCGCAGCGAGAAGTTTGAAGCGCATTGAAAATCCTCCCTTTTCAATTGCCGATCTTACGAACGCGGTTAAACTATCTGCAAGGGAGCGGCTGTCTCCTAAAAAGGGAACATGGATTTGGCGGAAAGTAAGATCGGTACGCGTGCAATCTATCAGCCCGGCGCAAGCAGCATCGAGGGATTGCCGACGGCGCTGCAAATATTTCACGCTCATCCGCCTGTTATGGCCATGCCGCACTGGCACGCGCAGGTCGAGGTCAACTACGTGATTCGCGGCACCGTTCATTACCGCATGAGTGACCATGAATTCCGGTTGAACGCCGGCGAAATGTGCCTTTTCTGGGGTGGCCAGCCGCATCAGATGGATGAATCCTCAGACGATTCGCTCTATGCCGGCGCCCATCTGCCGCTCGTCTATTTCTTCCGGCTGCGCCTGCCGATCAGCGTTTCCAGCCGGCTGATGAAGGGCGAGACGCTGCTGACATCGGCAACAGACGCCGCCGACAACGAGAACTTCACCCGCTGGTTCCGCTATGCCAACTCAGGCGACCCCGCCAAGGCCCAGCACGCCGTCGACGAGCTGCTGCTGCGCATCGAGCGCATTGCGCTCGAACCCTATTCGATAACGTCGCAGGCAACCGTCAATCTCGACGGGGATCACCCGCATCCGCATTCCTCGCGAAGCGTCGCGCGCATGTGCGATTTTATCGCCGCTAATTTCCTGCACGACATCGATTCGGTCGACATCGCGCGTGCCGCCGACTTGCATCCGAAATATGCGATGAACCTGTTCAAACGATCGACCGGCATGACGCTCAGCAAATATGTGACACTGCTGCGGCTGTCGCGCGCCCAGGCGATGCTGATGAGCGAGGGCGCCAACGTGCTGCAAGTGGCGATGGACAGCGGCTTCGGCTCAATCAGCGCCTTCAACAAATCCTTCCGCCACATCGCCGGCATGTCACCATCGGACTTCCGCCGCGATATCCGGCTGGTGACGAGGGTTCCGGCCGGCGCCTTCCGCAACTAGCTCACGGCCAGCCGCAATTCGGCGTTCTATGCGTCTACCTGCGACTTGTTTTTCACTGGGTAAAAATGAACCAACGCCTAAGCTGGCGGCAGAATGCGCACATTTTATGTGCAAGTGCATGCACTATGCATTTCCGAGAGGATTTACGCCATCGCATTCTCAATGAAATCAATGTTTTATAATACTGGCACACCCTTTGCTTCGACATTAGCAGAGTTGGTGGCTAGGGTTCCGGCGTCGCAAGGCGTGGCTGGTCCGAGAGCTGCCACCGGCAGGGGAGACATCCCGCCGGGTGCACGGCGGGACAAAAGCCCGGGAGACCTCGTAAGCCAAGGGATTGGCGGCACGATGGTCATTGCCGATCCCTTTTTGAAGAAAAGCAAAAGGGGAATTTCAATGCAGACTTTTTCGAAGATTCTATCGATTACCGCACTGACGGCTTCCCTGGCGCTGGGACTCGGCTCCATCGCCAAGGCCGAACAGAAAACCGATTTCAAGGTCGCCTGGTCGATCTATGTCGGCTGGATGCCCTGGGGCTACGCCGCCGATCACGGCATCGTCAAGAAATGGGCCGACAAATACGGCATCAAGATCGAAGTCACCCAGTTCAACGACTATGTCGAATCGATGAACCAGTATACGGCCGGCGCCTTCGACGCCGTGACCCTCACCAACATGGACGGCCTGTCAATCCCGGCTGCTGGCGGCGTCGATACGACAGCTGTTATTGTCGGCGACTTCTCGAACGGCAACGATGCCGTCATCCTCAAGGACAAGACGAGCCTTGCCGACATCAAGGGCCAGAACGTCAATCTCGTCGAATTTTCCGTCTCGCATTATCTGCTTGCCCGCGCGCTCGAAAGCATCAAGCTGACCGAGCGTGACGTCAAGGTGGTCAACACGTCCGACGCCGATATGGTCGCCGCCTACAAAACGGCTGACGTGACCGCTGTCGTCACCTGGAACCCGCTGGTCTCGACCATTCTCGAGGATCCCACGGCCAAGAAGGTCTTCGACAGCTCGCAGGTGCCGGGCGAAATCATCGACCTGATGGTCGCCAATTCAGGTGTGCTGAAGGACAATCCGAATTTCGGCAAGGCGCTCGCCGGCATCTGGTATGAAACCGCGGCACTGCTGACCGCCGACAGCGCCGACGGCAAGGCCGCACGCGAGGCGATGGGCCAGGCATCGGGCACCGATCTCAAGGGCTTCGAATCCCAGCTCGCCGCCACCAAGCTGTTTGCCAAGCCGGCCGATGCGGTCGCTTTTACAGCCTCGGGCAGCCTGCCGAAGACCATGGATCTCGTCCGTAACTTCCTGTTCGAGAAGGGCTTGCTGGGTAACGGCGCGCCGTCGGCCGACGTCATCGGCATCGAAATGCCGGATGGCAAGATCCTCGGCGATAGCGGCAACGTCAAACTGCGTTTTACCGCCACCTACATGAAGGCAGCCGCCGACGGTTCGCTCTGAGCGATGTCCAAGCAGCGGCGCGGCTTTGACCGCGCCGCCCAACCTTCATCAGCGGAGCTTTCCTCATGCGCTGGATCAACACGAGGCCGAGCCGGGGCGCGCAGCTTGCCTTGACGCTGCTGCCCTTCGTGCTGCTGGTCATCGCCTACACGTTCGGCTCGGCGGCACGGCTGGCGGACAATGCCAATGACAAACTGCTGCCCGGTCTTGCCGGTTTTGCCGATGCGATCGATCGCCTGGCCTTCATCGCCGATCCGCGCACCGGGCAATATCTACTCTGGTCCGATACGGGCGCGAGCCTGGTCCGCCTGCTTGCCGGACTCGGCATCTCCACGATCATTGCGCTCGTCATCGGCATGCTGATCGGCATGCTGCCGTATCTCCGAGCGCTGCTCTCCCCTTTCGTTGCGGTCATCTCGATGGTGCCGCCGCTGGCCCTGCTGCCGATCCTCTTCATTGCCATGGGTCTCGGTGAAGCCTCGAAGATCGCGCTCATCGTCATCGGCGTTGCGCCGACGATCATCCGCGACCTTGCGCTGAAGGCGCTGGAGCTGCCGCGCGAACAGATCGTCAAGGCTGAAACGCTCGGCGGCTCCTCCTGGCAGATCGGCCTTCGTGTCGTGCTGCCGCAGATCCTGCCGCGGCTGATCACTTGCCTGAGGCTTCAACTCGGCCCCGCCTGGCTGTTCCTGATCGCCGCAGAGGCGATCTCGTCGGATTCCGGCCTCGGCTACCGCATCTTCCTCGTCCGCCGTTATCTCTCAATGGACATCATCTTTCCCTATGTCGTCTGGATCACGCTGCTCGCCGTGGTCATGAATTATATCCTCGATCGCATCCGCATCGCCGTCTTCCCCTGGTCTGAACTGGAGAAGCAGGCATGAGCGAGTTGGTGATCGAAAAGATCTGGAAAGAGTATGGCGACCAGATCGTCCTCGAAGACGTGTCGCTGACCGTCGCCGCGCGCGCCTTCGTCGCCCTTGTCGGCCCCTCCGGCTGCGGCAAGTCGACGTTCCTGCGCATGCTGCTCGGCCAGGAGCGGCCGACGCGAGGGACAATCCTGCTCGACGGCGAAGCCCTGCCGCAGGAGCCGGGGCCGGATCGCGGCGTCGTCTTCCAGCGCTATTCCGTATTCCCGCATCTGACCGTCCTCGGAAACGTACTGCTCGGGCGGGAACTCTCGGCGTCCCGCTACAAGGCCAAGCTTTTCGGCGCAGCCCGTCGCAACGCCATCGACGAGGCCAGGCAGCTGATTGCCGAAGTCGGTCTTTCCGGCGCCGAGGACAAATATCCGGCGCAACTATCAGGCGGCATGCAGCAGCGCTTAGCGCTGGCACAGGCCCTGATCATGAAGCCGAAGGTGCTGCTGCTCGACGAGCCCTTCGGCGCACTCGACCCCGGCATTCGCGCCGAGATCCACACATTGATGAAGCGGCTCTGGCACGAAACCCAGATGACCGTCGTCATGGTGACGCACGACATGCGCGAGGCCTTTACGCTGGCGACGCGCGTCGTCGCCTTCGAGCGCAAGCGTGACCGCCCGGAGGAAAAGGAGCGCTACGGCGCGACGATCACCAAGGACATTTCGATCTGGCCGCCGAGGCTCGCCGGCGCGCCCTCCATCTTCAGCCCCGACCGGGACGGCCCGGTCATTTCTCTGGGCCTTCGCCGGGACGACCCGGCTTCCAGTCCGTCAGGAGAAAAACCATGATGCATGTCAGACGTTCGCCCGAAGAAATTGCCGCCAACCGGCAGCGCTACGAGGAACATCAGAAGAAGGGGCTAGAATTTGCCCCGAAGGCCCTGCCGGCGCCGAGCCCCCTGCCCGCTCCCGCAATCGACGCGGCCGCGATCATCCATCAGGAAACCATCCCCGGCGGCTGGTACTGGTCGACTGCCCTGAAGCGCGGCGAGGCGCTCCGCATCGATCAGGGCGAAGGCGGATCGACCGTGGCGCTCGTCGCCTGGAACGCCACTGACACCAGCGAACGGCTCAATCTCGTCGACACGGTCAAAGTGCAGTGGACGACCGCCCTCGGCAAGGGCCGTGTCATCTTCTCGGATATGGGCCGAGTGATGTTTTCGCTGATCGAGGATAGCTCCGGCGCCCACGACTGCCTGATGGGCGGCTCGACGGCAGCTTCGAACGCTGCAAAATATCCTGGCATCAAGACCCGCAACACCCACGACAATCTCGTGCTCGTCGCCGGCAAGCTTGGTCTCACCAGGCGGGATATTCCTGCGATTCTCAATCTCTTCGCCCCCGTCCGCGTCGATGATGACGGCGGCTTCAGTTGGCGCGGCAAGCTCTCCAACAGCGGCGACTATGCCGAGCTGCGCGCCGAGATGGACATGATCGTCGGCGTCTCGAATTGCCCGCATCCGCTCGACCCCGACGCGGTCTATGCGCCGAAGCCGGTCATCGTCACGCGCTTTCGCGCGCCCGCACCCGCTGTCGACGACCTCGCACGCACGGCGACCGCTGAAGCCCTTCGCGGCTTCGAGAACAACGCCGCGATGCTGGCCTGAGGGAGAATACGATGACCGATTTCATCAAGACTTCAGCTTCGCGCAGCCTCGAAAACGCCGTGCAGGATCATTTCATTCCGGCCGAAGCGCCATGGTCCGGCATCGTCCGCAAGGGCCAGACCATCCGCATCGAGGACAGCTACGGCCAGCAGGCGATCGACACGCTGTTTTATCGCGCCGATGATTTTGCCGAGCGTTATTCCAACCAGGATACGATGCGGGTGCAGGGTGGCGCCTATATCGGCACCGGCACGAAGATCATCTCGAACGAGGGCAACGTCATGCTTGTCATGACGGCCGACAGTTGCGGCCGTCACGATACATCAGCCGGAGCCTGCTCCTGCGAAAGCAATACCGTGCGTTTCGGCCACGGCACCAAATACCTGCATGCCTGCCGCGACAATTTCGTGCTCGAGGTGACAAAACACGGCATGAGCAAGCGCGACATCGTGCCGAACATCAACTTCTTCATGAACGTGCCGATCAAGCCGAACGGCGAGATGACCATTGTCGACGGCATTTCCGCACCTGGCGATTATGTCGAGCTGGTCGCTGACATGGACGTGCTCTGCGTCATCTCCAATTGCCCACAGATCAACAATCCCTGCAACGGTTTCGATCCGACGCCGATCCGGGTGCTGATCTGGGACGGCGAGGACTGATCGATGTTTACCAAGGTCCTGATCGCCAACCGCGGCGAAATCGCCGTCCGCGTTATCCGCACATTGAAGAAGATGGGCATTGGCTCGGTTGCCGTCTATTCCGATGCCGATCGGTTCTCGAAGCCGGCGCTGAGCGCCGACGAGGCCGTGCGCCTCGGTCCGGCGCCGGCCGCCGAGAGCTATCTCAACGTCGATGCCGTCATCGCCGCCTGCAAGGCGACGGGAGCCGAGGCCGTGCATCCGGGCTATGGCTTCCTGTCGGAGAATATCGGCTTTGCCGAGCGGCTTGCCGCCGAAGGCATCGCCTTCATCGGCCCGCGGCCGGAACATCTGTCGGCCTTCGGCCTGAAACATACGGCGCGCGAACTGGCGAAAGCCAGCGGCGTGCCGCTGCTGCCCGGCACCGATCTCTTGCAGAGCGTCGAAGAGGCGCTTTCGGCCGCAGAAACTATAGGTTATCCCGTCATGCTGAAGAGCACGGCTGGCGGCGGCGGCATCGGCATGCAGCTCTGCGCCGATGCCGCAAGCCTCAAGGCCTCTTTCGAAAGCGTGCAGCGGACGGCGCGGGCCAGCTTCGGCGATGCGCGTGTCTATATCGAGCGCTTCGTCGCCGAAGCACGCCATGTCGAGGTGCAGATCTTCGGCGACGGCAAGGGTCGCGTGATTGCGCTCGGCGAACGCGACTGCTCGCTGCAGCGGCGGAACCAGAAGGTCGTCGAGGAAACCCCTGCACCTGGCCTTTCGGCGGAGATACGGGCGCGGCTGCACAAGGCGGCGATCGATTTGGGGAGCTCGGTCTCCTATGAATCGGCGGGCACCGTCGAATTCATCTATGATCCCCAGCGTGAGGAATTCTATTTCCTTGAGGTCAATACCCGCCTGCAGGTCGAACACCCCGTCACGGAAGCCGTCTTCGGCATCGACCTCGTCGAATGGATGATCCGGCAGGCGGCCGGCGAAGACGTGCTCTCGGGTGCTAAGACCCTGACGCCGAAAGGTGCGGCGATCGAGATGCGTATCTATGCCGAGATGCCGCACGCCGATTTCCGCCCGAGTGCCGGCCTTTTGACCGAAGTCATTTTTCCGGAAAGCGCCCGCGTCGACGGCTGGATCGAGACGGGAACCGAGGTCACGCCCTTCTATGATCCGATGCTTGCCAAGCTGATCGTGGCGGCGGAAGACCGCCCCGCGGCGATCGAAAAACTGAAGGCAGCACTCGCCGAAACGTCGATCTCAGGCATCGAGACCAATCTCGATTATTTGAGAACGATCGCCACTTCCGAATTACTTGCCGGCGCCAAGGTTAAGACGACGGCGTTGCGTGACTTCGCCTTCGTTCCCGACGTCGTCGAGGTGCTTGCTCCGGGCGCGCAGTCAAGCATTCAGGAACTGCCGGGCCGGCTCGGCCTCTGGCATGTCGGCGTGCCGCCGAGCGGTCCGATGGACGAGCACTCCTTCCGCCATGCCAACCGCCTCGTCGGCAATGCCGACGTGACGGCGGCACTCGAACTGACGGTTTCCGGCCCTACGCTGCGGTTTTATGCCGACCAGAGGATCGCGCTTGCGGGCGCCCGGATGGCGATGACATGTGACGGCATAAAGTTGCCGCACGATGCGCCAGTACTGATCCGCGCCGGTCAGATTCTATTGATCGGCACGATCGAAGGACCGGGGCAGCGCGCCTATCTCGCCGTCGCCGGCGGTTTTGCAGCACCCGTCGTGCTCGGCTCCCGGGCGACTTTCGGTCTTGGTCAGTTCGGCGGCAACGCCACCGGTACACTGAAAACGGGGCACGTGCTGCATTTTGCCCGCCAAGTGCCGGCCGAACCGGTGATACCGGCGACGGAGCCGGCCGCCTTGACGCGCGAATGGGATATCGGCGTGCTCTACGGCCCGCACGGCGCGCCAGATTTCTTCGAGGATAACGATATCGAGACGCTGTTTTCGACGGCCTACGAGGTGCATTTCAACAGCGCCCGCACCGGCGTTCGCCTCATCGGCCCTGCCCCGGTCTGGGCGCGCCACGATGGCGGCGAAGCGGGGCTGCACCCCTCCAACCTGCACGATAATGCCTATGCGATCGGGGCGCTCGATTTCACCGGCGACATGCCGATCATTCTCGGTCCTGACGGTCCGAGCCTCGGCGGCTTCGTCTGCCCGGCGGTGATTGCCCGCGACGAGCAGTGGAAGATGGGCCAGTTCAAGCCCGGCGACCGTATCCGTTTTCACGCAGTAGCGCGGCCGGAAGACCCAATCGCCGGCCCGGCGGTGCGGCAGGTCGCGGAAGAGACGGGTTCGCCGATCGTCGGCACCAGCGAGGACGGACCGGTTTCTGTCGTCTATCGCCGCCAGGGCGACGACAACCTGCTCGTCGAATATGGACCGATGTCGCTCGATATCGCGCTTCGGCTGCGGGTGCATCTGCTGATGCAGGCCGTTGTCGTGGCTCGGCTTCCCGGCATCGTCGACCTTACCCCCGGCATCCGCTCGCTACAGATCCATTATGACGGCACGCAGCTGACGCGCCGGCGCCTGCTGGGGCTGCTCTCCGAGATCGAGGCGACGCTTCCGGCAGCCCAGGAGGTCACGGTGCCGAGCCGCATCGTGCATCTGCCGCTTTCCTGGAACGATCCGGATGCGGAGCTTGCGATGCGCAAATATCAGGAGCTGGTGCGCCCCAACGCGCCCTGGTGCCCATCGAATATCGAGTTCATCCGCCGCATCAACGGTCTTCCCGACGAACAGGCCGTCCGCGATATCGTCTTTGATGCAAGCTACCTCGTGCTCGGTCTCGGCGATGTCTATCTCGGCGCGCCGGTTGCGACCCCGACCGATCCGCGTCACCGCCTCGTGACGACGAAATACAATCCGGCCCGCACCTGGACGCCGGAAAATGCCGTCGGCATCGGCGGCGCCTATATGTGCATCTACGGCATGGAAGGACCGGGCGGCTACCAGCTCTTTGGCCGCACCATCCAAGTCTGGAACACTTGGCGGGAGACGCCGGTCTTTGCCAAGGGAAAACCTTGGCTGCTGAACTTCTTCGACCAGATCCGCTTCTTCCCGGTCAGCAATCAGGAGCTGACGGAGGCGCGCGCCGCCTTCCCGCACGGGGGCTACCCAATCCGGATCGACGAGACGGAATTCTCCTATGCCGCCTACGAGAAGGAATTGCAGGCGAATTCGGCGTCGATCGGCCGCTTCAAGGCGACACAGCAGGCCGCCTTCGATACTGAGCGCCAGCGCTGGAAGGAAGCCGGGCTCGACAGCTTCGTCACCGACGAAGGCACGGGCGAAAGTCCCGATGGGGATATTCCCGACGGTTGCTTCGGGGTTGCCAGCGCCGTGCCCGGCAATATCTGGAAACTTCTGGTCGAGCCGGGCTCCCCGGTTGCGGCCGGCGATACACTTGCCATCATCGAATCGATGAAAATGGAAATCAACGTCACCGCCCATGCGGCAGGCCGCGTCCGCGACCTGCGCGCCGGGCCGGGGAGAAACGTCAAAGCCGGCGATATCATCGTCGTTCTGGAGGAATGCTGACATGCTGCCGACCATCCTCGATCTCTCAAGCCTTCGCGCCGCCTATCAATCCGGCCTGACGCCGCTCGACGCCATCGAAGAGGTGATCGCGCGGCGTGCCGCCTCGAGAGATCCGGCAATCTTCATCACCCCGGTGCCGGATGACGAACTGCGTGCCGCCGCGAAAGCCTTGATGGCACGCGCGCCTGAGGCAAACAGCCTGCCGCTCTGGGGCATTCCCTTTGCCGTGAAAGACAATATCGATGCCGCCGGCCTGCCGACGACTGCTGCCTGCCCGGCCTATGCGTATCGGCCGGAAGCGGACTCCACCGTCGTTGCCCGCTTGAAGGCGGCCGGCGCCATCATCATCGGCAAGACCAATCTCGACCAGTTCGCGACCGGCCTCAACGGCACGCGCTCGCCCTATGGCGCGCCGCGTTCGGTCTTCGATGCGGCCTATGTCTCCGGCGGCTCGAGCTCTGGATCGGCGGTCACGGTGGCTTCCGGCCTCGCCGCCTTCGCGCTCGGCACCGATACGGCGGGCTCCGGCCGCGTGCCGGCCGCCTTCAACAATCTGGTCGGCATCAAGCCGACGCCGGGTCTCTTGCCGAATACCGGCGCCATACCGGCCTGCAAGAGCGTCGACTGCATTACGATCTTCGCCGCGACCGTCGGCGACGGCGTTACGATCCGCAAGGTCGCCGAAGGGTTCGATGCCGCCGATGCTTTCTCGCGTCACGCCATGCCGGCGAAGCTGCCGGTATCGGGCTTGCGCATCGGCGTTCTCACCGATGCCGAGCGGGAATTCTTCGGTGACAAGGAGGTGGAGGCGCTCTACGACCAGGCAATCGACCGAGCCAGAGGGCTCGGAGCGACCATCGTGCCTTTCGATTACGCGCCATTCCGCGAGGCGGCGGCCCTTCTCTATGACGGGCCGTGGGTCGCCGAACGCCTGGCGGCGGTCGAGACCTTCCTCGCCACGAACGCAGCCGATTTCGACCCGACGGTCAGGGGGATTATCGAAGGCGCCAAGGGCAAGACCGCGGTCGAGGCTTTCAACGGCCGATACCGGCTGGAAGAATTGCGTCGCAAGACCGAGGCCGAATGGGAAAAGGCCGACGTGCTTCTGCTTCCGACCGCACCGACCAGCTACACCGTAGCAGACATGCTGGCCAATCCCGTCGTGCTCAACGGCCGCCTCGGCCGCTACACCAATTTCGTCAACCTGCTCGATTGCGCAGCGATCGCCGTTCCGGCCGGCTTCGGCAAAGGTGGGCTGCCGGGCGGTGTTACCGTTATCGCACCTGCCTTCACCGACGATGCGCTGGCGCCGCTTGCCGATGCGCTGCACCGCGCAGCAGGTTCCGGCATGGGGATCGACCGGCAGGCTGAGATCCCCGAAGCAAGCCGTGTTTTGCCTGGCGATGACGGTTTCATCGAGATCGCGGTTGTCGGTGCGCATCTGACCGGCATGCCGCTCAATCACGAATTGGCAGGCTCCGGCGGGCGTCTGGTCAAGACCTGCCGCACATCAGGCGACTATCGCCTCTTCGTTCTGCCCAATACCACACCAGCGAAACCGGGGCTGCTGCGCGAACCCGGCCATAAGGGTCAGGGGCTGGAGGTCGAGGTCTGGGCACTGCCGGCCGATGCTTTCGGCAGGTTCGTCCAGAAGATTCCGGCACCACTCGGCATCGGTAAGCTGACGCTCGAAGACGGTTCCAGCGTCTCCGGCTTTGTCTGCGAGGCCCATGCAGTGAAAGGTGCCGAGGAAATCACCTCACTTGGCGGCTGGCGCAACTATATCAGCGCCAAGCTGGCGAGCTGAAGAGAGTCTTGCACGGCGGCAAAACTCATCCGGCACCTGATCGATCTGCTGCGGGACGGTCTGACCGCCCGCAGCGAAGCGATCGGCGGCGCCTGTGTCAGCCCTGGCGGCTCTGAGAGCGTTCGGCAAGCTCGACGATGATGCCGTCAGGATCGCGAACGAAGGCGATCTTGTTCAGCATCTCAGAATGGACGGCAAAGCGCGGCCGCTCCTTGATCTCGACGCCCGCCTGTTCAAGGCGGGCGAAAGTCTCTTCGACATTGTCGAAATGGAAGGTGAGGTGCCGGACGCCGGCCGTATCTTCAGGCACGTCGACCGCTCTCGACGCGCCGCCGGGCGGCGCAAAGACCTCGAGCATGCCGCCGCCTGCATCGAGGAACGCGACCTGCATGCCATTCGCCATCGTCTTGCGCAGCACGAGGCTGAGACCGAGCAGGCCGCAGTAGAAATCGACGGTGCGGTCCATGTCGCTGACCGTCATGCCGACATGCTCAAAGGATCTCAGCATCGGAGCGCCCTTCCCGGTTCAGACGGTGGCCGCAGCACGCCATTCCCCTGCCGGAAGCCAGGAGCGATAGAGCGGATGATCGGCGGCGATCGGCATCGGCGTCGGTTGTCCGGTTCGCTGCGAGAAATAGGCGGCCGTTACCAGTTCCAAAGAATTGCGGGCATCCTGTAATGTCACCGGTGGGTCGGTGTCCTCGATGATCGCCTTGTGGAAGAGCTCGAACTGACGGGTGTAGCCATCCTCGCCAGGCACGTAGGCGGCGAGCACTTCGTCGATCCGCGCCTGATGTTCCTCGGTCCCGGCGACGAACGTCCACGGATCACGGCCCATCGTATAGGGTTCGATGATGCTTTCGGCGACGAGGTCGTTGAAGCAGAAGCGCAGCCGCGAGATCTCCTTGCGCGAGCCGAGCGTCATCGACAGCGTCGCCAGCGAGCCATTCTGCATCTTCACCGAAAGGGCTGCCGTATCCTCGACCTCGATCGGATTGACCAGCGTCGCCCCATAGGAAAACACCTCGGCGCAGGGACCGTGCACATAGTTCAGCATGTCATGGGCGTGGATGGCGTGGCCGAGAAGGCCACCGCCGAGTTCGCTCGCCCATTTGCCGCGCCACGGCACGGCGTAATAATCCGGGCCGCGCCACCAATGTGTCTCGATCGTCGTCAGGAACGGCTTGCCGGCAAGGCCGCGCTCGATCAGCAGCTTCAGTTTCTGCAGGCCGGAGCCGTAGCGGTACTGGAAGATCGGCATCAGCTTTCTGCCGGGGTAACGGGCAAGAATGCGGCCCATCTCGTCGACCTCGGCGATCGAGCCGAACAGCGGCTTCTCGCAGATCACATGCTTGCCGGATTCGATGCCCTTGCGGCAGAGTTCGAAATGCGAGCTCGGCGGCGTCGAAATGTCGATGATGTCGAGATCGTCACGGGCAAACAGCGAATCCGCATCCTGCGCATATTCGCCAATGCCGTATTCCTCGCACAGCGCCTTGCCGCGTTCCTCGTCGAGCGAGCAGAGCACAGGAACCTCGAAAAGCTCCTTGTTCCAGCCGAAGCCGGCCAGATGCCGCGCAGCGATGCCTGCGCCGATGACGCCGACGCGCAATTTCCTGGTCATGATATCCTCCTCAGCGAGCGCCGATGCGCGCGGCTTTCGTCTGGGCTTCCAGCGAAAGACGGCAGACTTCAAAAACATGATCCTGGGTCATCGCCGTCTGCGTGCGGTTGCCGACGTCGGCGGTGAAGGCGTCGAAATAGTCGAGCTTTTCGCCGCTGCAATCGATATGGGTCATTTCCTTGCCGTTGACCAGGAAGAGATGATCCTTGCCCGGCCGGCCGGTAATGTCGATATATTTGCGCAGTTCGATGTAGCCTTCGGTGCCGAGAATAGTGAGGCGCCCGTCGCCCCAGGTCGGCAGCGCCTCCGGCGTGAACCAGTCGACACGGACATAACCCGCCGCCTTGTCGGAGCGCAGAAGCACCTCGCCGAAATCCTCGAAGGCGGGCTTGTCGGGCATGCCGAAATTGCCGATCGAGCTGGCGATGACCTCGCCTGTGGTCGAGCCGGTATAAAACAGGAACTGGTCGACCTGGTGTGAAGCGATATCGACGATGATGCCACCGAAGGCTGCCGGGTCGAAGAACCAGTCCGGTCGGATCGGCAGCTGCAGCCGGTGTGGACCGACACCGAGCGTCTGGATTACCTTGCCGATCGCGCCTTCGGCGACGAGCTTGCCGGCCTTGACGGCGGAGCGCACGCAGTGGCGTTCGGAAAAGCAGATCGAGAAGATCTTGCCGGTCTCGGCAACGGTGCGCCTGACCTCCTCGAGCTGGGCGAAGGTCGTCACGCCGGGCTTGTCGGTCATCACGTCCTTGCCCGATCTCATCGCGCGGATGGCAAGCCCGGCACGGTCACGGGGGATTGCGGAAATGCAGATGACATCGATCGACGGATCGTCGAACAGCTTTCCCCGGTCGATCTGCGGCGCGTCAGGATAGGTCTTCTCAAAGGCCTCGCGCAATGCCGGCACCGAGGTCTGAGGGCAATAGCCGACGAACTCGCCGCCTGCGGCCAGCAATCCCTTCACGTGATCGAACGTGTGCCCATGGTCGATTCCGACGACGGCAAATCTCAACATCGCTGCAATATCCTCCTGGGATTTTCGTGTGGCCGGGTAATGCCAGCCTCCTCCATGTTGGGCAAAACAGATAACGAAAGCCGGCTCCTGTCAAGGCGAGATGGAGGGCAAAATCGTCACGGCCTGTATTTAAATATTTGAAATTTAACAGTTATTTTGTATCTAAATAGTTATTTTGAGGGCTTTTGCGATTGGATTCCCGAGGAAGCCCGCCGCTTGAGCCGATCGAGAAAAAGTCTTTTTCCCCAACGCATCTTGCCCCGTCTTCATGAATGTGATCGATTTTGGTCGCCGCCGGGTTGGAGGGCGGCAACACCCCGCAATTTTCAAAAGAGCGATTCTCGCTCGTCTTGACGGAAGATCACCATGTCTCAAGCTCTTCTCGATGTCGCCGCTTCCGATGGTCTTTTCGTTGGCCGCGTCTGGAATCCCGAGGTTGCCGGACCGAGCATTGTGACATCACGCGAGGGCGTGCTGGTCGACATCACGTCGCGCGAGGCGCCGACGCTGAGCGCTCTGCTCGAGCGGCAGGATGCCGCCGGCTTCATCCGCGCCGCAAGTGGCAAGGCGGTCGGTTCACTGGAGCAGATTGTCGCCAACAGTACGGGAACGCCGGATCAAACGCGCGCCTATCTCCTTGCACCCGTCGACCTGCAGGCCGTCAAGGCCTGCGGTGTTACTTTCGCGCAGTCGATGATCGAGCGCGTTATCGAGGAGAAGGCGGCCGGCAATCCGGAACGCGCCGCCTCGATCCGCGAGCGTGTCAGCACGCTGATCGGCGGCAGCCTCACCAATCTGAAGGCCGGTTCGCCGGAGGCGGCCAAGGTCAAGCAGGCACTGATCGACGAGGGCATGTGGTCGCAATATCTCGAGGTCGGCATCGGGCCGGACGCCGAAGTCTTCACCAAGGCGCCGGTGCTCTCCTCGGTCGGCTGGGGTGCCGATGTCGGCCTGCATCCGATCTCGACCTGGAACAACCCCGAGCCGGAAATCGTGCTCGCGGTCAACAGCCGCGGCGAAATCAAGGGGGCGACGCTCGGCAACGACGTCAATCTGCGCGACGTCGAGGGCCGCTCGGCACTGCTGCTCGGCAAGGCCAAGGACAACAACGCCTCCTGCTCGATCGGTCCTTTCATCCGCCTGTTCGATGCCGGCTACAGCCTGGATGACGTCCGCAACGCCGAACTCGACCTGAAAGTCACCGGCCAGGACGGTTTCGTGCTGCACGGCAAGAGTTCGATGTCAAAGATCAGCCGCGACCCGACCGATCTCGTCAAGCAGACGGTCGGCGCCCATCACCAATATCCCGATGGTTTCATGCTCTTTCTCGGCACGCTGTTTGCGCCGACGCAGGACCGCGACGCGCCAAAGCAAGGCTTCACCCACAAGATCGGTGATGTGGTCGAGATTTCCTCGGTAGGGCTCGGCGCGCTCGTCAACACCGTTCGGCTCTCTACCGAATGCCCGCCCTGGACCTTCGGTATTTCGGCGCTGATGAGCAACCTCGCAAAGCGCGGTCTGCTCTAAACTACTGGTTTCGCCGCCTGCCCTGCAGCAAGTCGAGAACGGAGTTTGCCGCCTCGAGAATGTTTGTCCCCGGGCCAAACACGGCTGCAACGCCGTGTTCGTGCAGGAATTCATAGTCCTGACGCGGGATGACGCCGCCGCAGACGACGATGATATCACCACCGCCCTGTTCTCTCAGCCTGTCGATCAGCTGCGGTAGCAGCGTCCTGTGACCGGCCGCCAGCGACGAGACGCCGACGACATTGACCTTTTCGCTGAGCGCGACGCCGGCAGCTTCCTCCGGTGTCTGGAAGAGGGGACCGGCGAGTACATCGAAGCCGATATCGCCGAAGGCCGAAGCGATCACTTTGGCGCCTCGGTCGTGTCCGTCCTGACCGAGCTTGGCGACCATGATTTTCGGCCGGTGACCCATCGCTTCCGTCACTTCGGTCATGCGGGTCATCAACACAGCGAGCTCCGGCTCGTTTTCATATGCTTCGCCGTAGACGCCTTTGATGACTTCAGGAATGGCGGCATGATCGCCGAAGGCAGTGCGCATCGCATCCGATATCTCGCCGACCGTGGCGCGGGCCCGCGCCGCCGCGATCGCGGCTTCCAGCAGGTTGCCCTTGCCGCTCTGTGCGATCTCTGCCAGGGCCGCCAGCGCCTCGCGCACGGCTCCGCCATCGCGCCGCCGCTTCGTTTCCTCGATACGTCTGATTTGCGCTTTGCGTACCGCGCTATTGTCGATCTCCAGAATGTCGATCGGCTGCTCGTTGTCGAGCCGGTAGCGGTTGACGCCGACGATGACCTCCTCGCCCTTGTCGACAGCTGCCTGGCGGCGCGCGGCCGCTTCCTCGATCAGCCGTTTCGGCAGGCCATCGGCCACGGCCTTGGTCATGCCGCCCAGAGCCTCGACCTCCTCCATCAAGGCCCAGGCCTTATCGGCAAGCTCGGCCGTCAGGCTTTCGACATAGTAGGAGCCCGCCAGGGGATCGACCACTTTTGTCACGCCCGTTTCGTGGCTCAGGATCAGCTGCGTATTACGCGCAATGCGCGAGGAAAATTCCGTCGGCAGCGCGATCGCCTCGTCGAAGGAGTTGGTGTGCAGCGACTGCGTACCGCCGAGCACGGCCGACATCGCCTCGAAAGCGGTGCGGATGATGTTGTTATAGGGGTCCTGTTCCTGCAGCGAGACGCCGGAGGTCTGGCAATGGGTGCGCAGCATCAGCGAGGACTGTTTCTTCGGATGAAACCCTTCCATGATCCGCGTCCAGAGCAGGCGGGCGGCGCGCAGCTTGGCGGCTTCCATGAAGAAGTTCATGCCGATGGCGAAGAAGAATGAAAGGCGGCCGGCGAACTCGTCGACGCTCAAGCCTTTGGCGATGGCGGCGCGGACATATTCGCGGCCGTCGGCCAGCGTGAAGGCCAGTTCCTGCACCAGCGTCGCGCCGGCTTCCTGCATGTGGTAGCCGGAGATCGAGATGGAGTTGAACTTCGGCATCTCGCGGGCGGTATAGTCGATGATATCGGCAACGATCCGCATCGAGGGTTCGGGCGGATAGATATAGGTGTTGCGGACCATGAACTCCTTGAGGATGTCGTTCTGGATGGTGCCAGAAAGTTCGGCCCGTGGAACGCCCTGCTCCTCGCCGGCGACGATGAAGGAGGCAAGGATCGGGATGACGGCGCCGTTCATGGTCATCGACACCGACATTTCGCCGAGCGGAATGCCGTCGAACAGGATCTTCATGTCCTCGACGCTGTCGATTGCCACACCCGCCTTGCCGACATCGCCCTCGACGCGCGGATGATCGCTGTCGTAACCGCGGTGGGTGGCAAGATCGAAGGCGACCGACAGGCCCTTCTGGCCGGCCGCCAGATTGCGGCGATAAAAGGCATTCGATTCCTCTGCCGTCGAAAAGCCGGCATATTGGCGGATCGTCCAGGGCCGGCCGGCATACATCGTCGCCCGCGGGCCGCGGGTGAAGGGGGCAAAACCGGGAAGCGAACCAAGGTGCCCGGCGCCGTCGAGATCCTCGGCCGTATAGAGCGGCTTGACGGCAATGCCTTCCGGCGTCTGCCAGGTCAGCGTTTCGGGCGAGCTGCGCAGTTCCTTTTGCGCAAGCTCCGCCCAATCCGACAGCGTCTTCTTCGTCATGCGGTTCCTCCGGCTCTTTCATCCGCACCCTACCATTTCACAGGCTCTTCGTGCGATACAGCTTGGGATAATAACGCGGCAAATCCTTGATTTCTATTGCCGGCTTTGGGAACCCGCCTCATGAAGACCATGCAGATCTATGCCTTCGACATGAACTGCGTCGGCCATATCAACCACGGCCTGTGGACGCATCCGCGCGACCGCTCAGCGCAGTATACCGATCTCGACTACTGGACGGAGTTTGCCAAGACCGCCGAACGCGGCAAGCTGGACGGCATTTTCCTGGCCGACATCGTCGGTGTCTACGATGTCTACAGGGGTAGCCCGTCGCCGGTGATCGAGACTGGCGCGCAGATCCCGGTCAATGATCCGCTGATGCCAATTTCGGCGATGGCCTATGTCACCAAACATCTGGGTTTCGGGGTGACCGTCAACACGACTTATGAGCCACCCTTCCTGCTGGCGCGGCGCATGTCGACGCTCGATCACCTGACCAAGGGACGGATCGGCTGGAACATCGTCACCGGTTATCTCGACAGTGCCGCCCGCAGCATGGGTCTCGACACGCTGCCGGAACATGATGCGCGCTACGACGCAGCCGAAGAATATCTCGAGATCCTCTACAAGCTCTGGGAAGGCAGCTGGGACGACGATGCGGTGCTGCGCGACAAGGCGGGCGGCACCTATGCCGATCCCTCCAAAGTGCGCTCTGTCCGTCACGACGGCAAATATTACCGGATGGAAGGCATCCATCTTTCCGAGCCCTCGCCGCAGCGCACGCCCCTGCTCTTTCAGGCCGGCGCCTCGGCCCGCGGCCAGGACTTTGCCGCTCGCCACGCCGAATGCGTCTTCATTGCCGGGCCTAATCCCAAGGCGGCCAGGCCGACCGTCGATGCGCTGCGGGCGAAGGCGGAAGAATTCGGCCGCGGCGCCGACGCATTGAAGATCCTGAGCCTGATCACTGTTGTCGTCGGGCGGACGGAGAAGGAAGCCCAGGACAAGCTCGAGGATTATCGCCGCCATGCGAGCGTCGAGGCCTCGCTTGCGCATTACTCCGCTTCGACAGGCATCGATTTTTCGAAGTATGAATTGGACGACGTCATCGACCAGAGCTCGACCAACGCCAATCAATCCGCACTTGCGGCCATCACGAAACAGGCAGCGAAGCCGGTGACGCTGCGTGACATCATCGACCAGATGATACTCGGCAGCCGGATGAAACCGGTGGTCGGCTCACCTGAGCAGATCGCCGATCATCTCACGACATGGATCGAAGAGGGCGGCATCGACGGCTTCAATCTGGCGCGGACGGTGGCGCCGGAAAGCCTGCGCGATTTCGTCGATCTGGTCGTGCCGGTGCTGCAGGAGCGCGGCATCTTCAAGGCGGACTATGCTGCCGGACCCTTGCGGCAGAAGCTCTTCGGCGGCGAGAACGGCAGGTTGCCCGCTGCTCATCCCGCCGCCCAGTTCCGACGCTGACTTATCGGTGGTCTAGCCTGGCGACCAGTCGGTCGCCAAGCCACTGGATGCCGCAGACAAGCACAATGAGGACGGCTACCACCGCGATCATCACACTGGTTTCGAAACGCTGATAGCCATAGCGGATGGCGAGATCGCCGAGGCCGCCGGCGCCGATTGCGCCCGCCACGGCCGAGGCGCCGATCAGCGTCACCAGCGTGACGGTGAAACCGGCGACGATGCCCGGCAGCGCTTCAGGCACCAGCACCTCGCGAATGATCGTCCAGCGATTTCCACCCATGGCGCGCACGGCATCGATCAGCCCGCGGTCGACCTCGCGCAGCGATACTTCGGCGATACGGGCGTAATAGGGCGTTGCGGCGATGGCGAGCGGCACGATGGCCGCCCAGGTGCCGAGCGCTGTCCCGACGATCAGCCGCGTCAGCGGAATCAGCGCCACCAGCAGGATGATGAAGGGCACCGATCGGAAACCATTGATGACTGCGCCGAGCACGCGATTGATCCAAAGGTTTTCGGCGATGCCGCCGCGCGCCGTCGCAACCAGGGCCAGGCCGAGCGGCAGGCCGGCGACGAGCGAGATCACCCCCGAGGCGAGGGTCATCAGGACCGTCTCCCAAAGGGAGCGAATAAGCAGTTCAAACATGATCGGCGTCATAACCAAGCAGCTCCACCCGGGCGGACCGGGCCGTCAGGAATTGTTCGACCTTTCCGACAAGCGCGGGGTCGCGTGCGGGAACGGCGATGAAGAACCGTGCCACCGGCTGGTTCTGGATATGATCGATACCGCCATGGACGAGGCGGAAGGAATGCGGCAATACTGCCGAGAGTTCGGCAAACAGCGCGCCCTGTGCCTGTGGCCCGGCGAGATCGACGCTGAGGATCGCTTCGCTGCCCGCCGTCGCCGACAGCCGGCCGGCGATATGCGCAGGAAGCTGCGGGCGGATGCCGCCGAGCAGGCTCCCGGTGATTTCAGCCTGCGGATTGGCGAAGACTGACCAGACCTGCCCTTCCTCGACGATCCGCCCGGCATCGATGACCGCGACGCGATCGGCAATGCCGCGGACCACTTCCATCTCATGCGTGATCAGCAGAATGGTCAGCCCGAGCTTACGGTTGATATCCTTGAGCAGCGCCAGGATCGACCGGGTCGTTTCCGGATCGAGCGCCGATGTCGCCTCGTCGGACAACAGCAGCGCCGGGCGCGCCGCGAGCGCCCTGGCGATGCCGACGCGTTGTTTCTGGCCGCCGGACAGCGATGCAGGATAAGCCTTCGCCTTGTCTGCAAGGCCGACAAGCTCGAGCAGTTCATGGGCTCGTTTCAGGCGCTCGCCCTTTGCAAGACCCTCGATCTTCAGGGGCAGCGCGACGTTTTCCTCGACGGTTTTGGCAGAAAGCAGATTGAAATGCTGAAAGATCATGCCGATGCGGCGGCGCAGCGGCTGCAGTTCCTGTTCTGAAAGTCCGGTGATGTCTCGGCCTTCGATGAGGATCTCGCCGCCATCGGCGCGCTCCAGGCCGTTCAGGCAGCGGATCAGCGTCGATTTGCCGGCGCCGCTGCGGCCGATGATGCCGAGAATCTCACCTCTCTTCACCGCCAGCGAAATGCCGTCGAGGGCTGCAGTGGCTCCGAACCGTCTTTTCACGTCGGTCAGCCTCACCACCTCTTCGGAAGCCGCCGCTTGAGACTGCGCCTCGATCACCGTGGTGGAAACAAGGGAATTCATGTGATTTTCCTTACAAATACTGAAGGCGGTCCGGGCAGAGAACGCCCGGACCGCCTTTCGGCAGGCCTTAGAGCCTTTCCGGGTTAGATTGAAGCATTCTGCCGGAGCAGATTTTCGTCAGGATCAAAGGCGATTGGCGAAGGGCATACCCCTTGGTACGTCCGAGCCGATCGCCTTTGATCCCGGCGGAAAGATGCCCGGCCCTTCGGGTTGGCTGAAACGGGCCGGCTGATCGACCGGCCGGCTTGGCCGTAGAACCGGGCTACGACACGCGCCGGCCGGTCGACCATCCGACTCCGTTTGAGCCAACAGAATGCTGCAATCTAACCCGGAAAGGCTCTAACCCCAGCCCCGCCTCGGATCAATAGGCGCTGAGACCGGTGCCCTTGTAGACCTTATCGAATTCGGCCTTGACGGTGTCGTTCTGATAAGAAGACACAAGCGTCTTAACCCATTCGGCATCCTTGTTGTCGTCCTTGACGGCGATGAAGTTGCGGTATGGATTATCAGTGATCGGCTCCTGGGCGATGCGTTCGGCCGGAGAAAGACCGCTTTTCAACGCCCAGTCGGTGTTGACGATACCGGCATCCAGATCGTCGATCGAGCGGCCGACGATGCCGGCGTCGAGCTCTTTGATCTCGATCTTCTTCGGATTGTCGGTGACGTCGGCGACGGTCGCGAGAATACCGGTGCCCTCCTTCAGTTTGATCAGGCCTTCGTTCTGGAGAACGCGCAGCGCACGGCCTTCGTTCGAAGGATCGTTCGGCACGCCGATGACAGCACCTTCCGGGATCTCGGCGACGGACTTGTATTTCTTGGTGTAAAGGCCGATCGGCCAGACCCCGGTATAACCGACGCGAATGATGTGATAGCCGTGCTGCTGGATCTGGTTGTCGAGATAGGGCTGGTGCTGGAAGGCGTTGGCATCGATTTCGCCGCGTTCCAGCGCTTCATTCGGCTGGGTGTAGTCGTTGAAGATGACGGTCTCGATCTTGAGACCCTTCTTGGCCGCCTCGCTCGCGACTACGCGCCAAATATCCTCCTCCTCGCCGGCCATGATGCCGACCTTGATCGATTTGTCCTCGGCAAAGGAAGAAGCGGGTGCTGCAAGGGTAAAGAGTGCGGCAGCGGAAACGGCCACGGCGGCAAGAGCCGCCCGGCGCGAAAGGTGGAGGCCGTGAAGATTTTTGTTCTTGGTCATTTTATATCCCGTCTGACTGAATGAGGCCGACGCCCCGAGCAGGCCAATCATGGCAAATGCGCGCATTGGGAGCGAAGTACGAATGTCTGATGTGGAAGAAGGGCCGGAAAAACTCTTGCCCTGCCATCGATATCGGCAGGATAAATTTCCATCAAATTAGTGGATTATACCTGGCCGCGAGGATGGCGCGAAAGCGAAAACGACGCCTTAGCGGCGCCGTTTCAAGTCTATCCCGCACGCTTCACTCGGCAGCGATTAGCGCCTGATTCCGGTTGGGAAAGAAGGCCGCGAGCTCGCCGATGACCTCCCCGATCCGATTGCAAAGCGGGTCGGATGAGACACGGTAATCGGTGAAGTCGCGGTCGGATGCATAAACGGCGGTCGGCAGCGTGTAAGACATGAAAAAACCGAAGAGCGGGCGGAGCTGGTGCTCGACCATCAGCGCATGCCGGTCGCCGCCGCCGGTTGCGGTGATGACGATGGGCTTGGCGCGCAGCTCATGCGGGTCGATCAGGTCGATCAGATGCTTGAAAAGGCCGGGATAGCTGCCCTTGTAGGTCGGCGCTCCGATGACCAGCACATCGGCATTGACGATGTCGTCGATGACTTCCTTGGCGCGATTATCGAGATCGTCACGGCGCAGCGCCAAACCAAGCGAGGGGCCGACATCGGTCAGGTCGTGGACAGTGTTGTCGAAGCCGTATTTCTCGCTGGCGAGACCGGCAATATTTTCGACAAGCGCAAAGGTCTTCGACGGGCGGTTGAAACTACCCGCTAGGCCGACCAGTTTGGGAGCAGACATGCCATTTCCTTCCAATATCGTGCCGAAACCGACGTCATTATTCTCACGAATATTATCTATAAAAATAGTGGATTAAAGGAATGGCGATCCCTCTTCCTCGTAGGAGGAGAAAAATACGTTCGAGCCAATGGGCGGTTGCGACGTGCGACACTGGATGCATCGAGCCGGAGTCCCGGTGACATTTTGGCTCGATGCATTGTCAGTGAGCGATGTCGCCTCAGACCGGTTTCTGCTTAGGAATGCGCGGCAGGAAGACCGTCAGGAGACCGAGCAGCGGCAGGTAGGAGCAGATACGGTAGACGAAATCGATGCCGTGGGTATCAGCGAAATCGCCGAGCAGCGCCGCCCCAAGCCCCCCTGCCCCGAAGGCGAAGCCGAAGAAGACGCCGGCAATCAGCCCGACGCGCCCGGGCACCAGTTCCTGTGCGAAGACGACGATTGCCGAGAAAGCCGAAGCGAAGATCAGGCCGATGACGATGCTGAGCACGCCCGTCCAGAAAAGGTTCGCATAGGGAAGCAGGAGCGCGAAGGGAATGACGCCGAGGATCGAGAACCAGATGACGAAACGCGCGCCGAAGCGGTCACCGATCGGCCCGCCGAGGAAGGTGCCGATGGCGACCGAGCCGAGGAACAGAAAGAGCATTAGCTGTGCCTGCTGCACGCTGAGCTCGAACTTGTCGATGACGTAGAAGGTGAAGTAGCTCGACACGCTGGCCATGTAGACATTCTTCGTCGCCGTCAGCAGCACGAGAATGAGCAGCGCCCAGATGACCCGGTTCTGCGGCAGCGGCAGGCTCCGGCTGATTGGCGGCTTGCTGGCATTCTGGCGCCTGTGGCTGATGTACCAGTTGCCGACCCAGCTCAGCACGATCATGCCGACCATGGCGATGGCGGCGAACCAGGAAACGCTGTGCTGGCCGAGCGGCAGCACGATGAAGGCGGCAAGCAGCGGACCGATCGCCTGGCCGGCATTGCCACCGACCTGGAAGAAGGATTGCGCGAAACCGTGACGACCACCGGAGGCAAGACGGGCGACGCGCGACGATTCCGGATGGAAGACCGCCGAGCCGAAGCCGATCAGGCTTGCGGCAACCAGCAGCAGTTCGAAGCTGCCGGCATTGCCGAGCAGAATTAGGCCGCAAAAGGTACTCGCCATGCCCACAGGCAGCGAATAGGGCATCGGCCAGCGGTCGGTGACGATGCCGACCAGCGGCTGCAGCAGCGAAGCCGTGACCTGGAAAGTCATGGTAAGGAGGCCGATCTGGACAAAATCGAGATCGTAGTTCGCCTTGAACAGCGGATAGAGCGAGGCGAGCAGTGACTGCATGATGTCGTTCAGCATGTGGCAGAAGCTGACCGCCATGAGGATGGACATGGTTGTTTTTTCGAAACGGGGCGCGCTCTCGGCAACGGTTGCCATCAATACTTCTCCTGCATAGGCACGGCCGGTGCCGTGCCACGTCGCTTTTGTTCGATGGATTTTCGGGCGATCGGGGCTGGGAAGACACTCCTGCGACGGTCGCTGAAGTGCATTTAGCGTAAGCGGAGACGCAATTACAGCCCGGTTTTATCCGTATTGGTACGGCTTTTGTTCGATTTTTTCTCCGAACAAGTGATTTCTGCCTGGCTTAACGTCTTTCCAGGCGGGCTTTCATACCACAGTCGGTCGCGATCATCGCATATCCAGTATGCTATGTGAAAACAACCATGGAAAAGCCATGCAGGGGATACTACAGCTTCCCCGATTGAAAATGCGATCGAGGCTGAAAACACACGATGAATGTCAAGACAGCGAATGCAATAGACAGCTATGTCGGAGCGCGCATAAGAATGCGCCGCCAGTTGCTCGGGATGAGCCAGGAACGGCTTGCCGAGCAGATCGGCGTGACCTTTCAGCAGGTTCAAAAATACGAGAAGGGCATCAACCGCATCGGCGCAAGCCGGCTTCAGCGGATCGCCGATGTGCTTCACACGTCGGTGAGCTTCTTCTTCGAACAGGAGAATTCCGAGCCGTTAACGCTGCAAGGGCTGGATCTGTCGGCGAATACCGACCCGGTCGCTGAATTCCTGCGAACAAAAGAGGGATTGGTGCTCAATCGCGCCTTTCTTAAAATTGCCGACCGCAATATCCGCGATACGGTCATCGCGCTGGTAAAGGCGATGGCGCAGGCGGAAAGTCGCGGCGTAACATTGGGAGCCTCCGGAGCGGATATCACTCTTCCGCTCGGAGAATAGCCAGGGATATCGGCAGGCAGTATCCGCATGAAGCTCAGGCTCGAGTCATTTTCTGAGTTGCGGCTGATCGATCCGACCGGGCAACCCGTGGCGTTCCCGGAAAAGGGTCTGCTTGCGATCTGCTATCTGCCGGATCGGTATCTGCAGGACGGAGCCGGGAGCTAATATCCGCGCTCGGCGTTGGCGTGGTTCCTATGAATCCTGAGATCATGGCCAACACGGCGATGAGGTCATCTGGGCCGAGCGTTTCAGCCTCCAGAAATATGATTTGATAAGTCACCGGCGCGACATCGCGCGGCGGACCGCCAGGGAGCTTGCCGGCCAAGTTCGCCGGTATGAAACCAAGCGCCACTCCTTCGAGGCAATTCGGCCGCCTATCACAGCTACCTTCTTGGTCTGCGGGATATGAAGCGGCTTTCTCTCCCGATATTCGACGTGGGAACAGCCGCACTCGATCTCGATCTTTAGCAGGGAAGGCTCAGGATACGAAAAAGCCTGCCACGGGAGGAGGTGCGGCAGGCTTTCTGAAAACCGAACAGCGACTGGGAGGAGGAATGCCGCTGTTCTGACAGACGTCCCTTGGGAGGAGGAGTGGGCCGTCCGAAAGTCGAAGCTTTGCGGGAGGAGGTGCATTGCTTCGATCGTCTTCATCATACACCGACCACGGATGGTGCCAATGTCTTATGCTGCACTGCAGCTATGCAAGGACTACAAGGCGGAAAGCTTACAATGCGAACAAGGATCCCAACGAGCTCAGCCACGGAACTCGACGCAAAAACGCCCGCGTCGGGAACGGGCGTCAAGCAGTACTAGATATTACGCGCTGTGCGGTTAGCGCGCGATCGATGCGCGGGCAACGCTGCGGATGTCAGCGCGGTCGATGCCGAGGTCCTGCAGCTCACGGCTGGACATGCGGCCGAGCTCGGTGACGGTCTGACGGAACTTGCGCCAGTTGTTGAAAGAGCGTGCTACGTTCATGATAATCCCCTTTCCCGAGGGCTGTCTGACGTCAGCAACCTTGCTTCGTTCCGGCGTCGTTTCGATGGTTGGAATATAAGCGGTTCAATCGGTTTAAAACAGCGACAATCTCTCACCTCAGCTATGCGATATATGCATGGGCTGTTTCTTTTTTGAGCGAAATGCTCTCTTTTTCAAGCCCGGAGGTGAAAGCCGTCGGATCGACGGGTTCCTGACTCGCGTCACAGAGTGAACCCGATGCTGCGAACAGTACTTAATGACACGTGTTGAGTTCCGAGCGCCCGAAGTTATCCGACATATCCGGACGGAAGCGCTCAGCGGCATATCCCAACGCCACGGCGTAACGATATCGGGGCCTAAATTCTCCGAAGAAATAAGCAGGATCCCTGCCACGCTGAGCGTCTTGCTGAACAAAATCGATTGGCCAGGGCACTGCTGGTCTGCGGACCCTGATTTGCGGAAGTGCACCAGCGCCTTCGGGTGAAATGATGCATCGCTGAAGGCCCCAAGTGAGGAATTCGTTGGGAAGAAGGGACTATCGAAGGCGGCTGTTTCGGGCAAACGGCCAAAATTAGAAAATTCTATCTATGGATTTATAGATTATATCGTTCCATAGCCCTGTCGATTTTGACAATGAGATTTTCGAACGCCCTGCGGATGCTTCGCTGGGCGCATGTGACTTGCCGTCTTCTTCCAAGATCAACCAGGAGATTTCCATGAGCAATCCAATTCTCGTCAATCAGGTCATTCCCGAGTCCGATGTCGTGCCGCTGACTGGCCGCGTCGGCGCCGAAATCAGGGGCATCCGCCTCAGCGGAGACCTTTCGGACGCAACGGTGGCGGCCATCAACCAGCTTCTCCTGAAACACAAAGTCGTCTTCTTCCGCGACCAGGAACATCTTGACGATGCCCAACAGGAATTATTCGCACGCCGCCTGGGCGACCTTGTGCCTCATCCAACCCAGGGTCCGGTGACCGGCACGGCCTCCATCCTCAATCTCGATTCCAGCCGCGGCGGCGGCAGGGCGGACCAATGGCACACAGATGTCACCTTCGTGGATGCCTATCCTAAATTCTCGATCCTTCGTGGCGTCGTCATTCCGGCAGCTGGAGGTGATACGATCTGGTCCAACACCCATGCCGCACACGAAAGTCTGCCAGCACCGCTCAAATTGCTGGCGGACAATTTATGGGCCATTCACAGCAATGCCTATGACTACGCAGCCGTGCGCCCTCGTGCCACCGCTGAAGAGAAGAAGCATTTCGAGGACGTTTTCACTTCGACCATCTACGAGACCGAGCATCCAGTCGTGCGTGTCCATCCCGAAACCGGCGAAAGATCGCTGCTGCTCGGCAATTTCGTTCAGCGCCTGGTCGGCTTGTCGAAAAGCGACTCCGCGAAACTCTACGAGGTGTTCCAGTCCTACGTTACCGCCCCGGAAAATACCGTGCGCTGGCGCTGGAGAGCCGGGGATGTGGCGATCTGGGATAATCGCGCGACCCAGCACTATGCTGTCAACGACTACGGCGACCAGCACCGGGTCGTGCGCCGCGCCACCGTTGACGGCGACGTCCCCGTCAGCGTCGACGGCCGCCACAGCATAACCCACGTCAAGGCCGCCAAGCCGAAAGCAAAGGCCGCGTGAGCGCGGCCGGACAGGGGGCGACCATGCAGCTTCATATACCGCGGCGCCTGCCGCCGCTTGCGCCACCGATAGTCATCCAGGCATCGCCAACAATCTGACGGCGCCCATTCGCGACCCGCTGCATCACCCAGCGCGGCGATGCAGCATGGCTCAGCTGTTGCCATCCATTCACAGTTTGGGACAATAACTCTCACACGTCGTCACAGGCTTGACGACGTGCTGCTCGCGTGCCGGCGATATCGGCAGCCGGTGTCGCAGACCCGACAGTCCGCCACCTGCCGATGCTAGATGATCATCGTGTCGAACATGCGTGACCGCGATTGCCAACAGAGGCCGATCATCATGACTAGCGTGCGTCTCCCGGGTAACGTTCTCGTCGCCGTCATGATCGCTTGCGTCGCCACGTGTTATGGCTTCGGCCTCAGCCTGTTTCCCCAGATCATCCCCGACATGCGGAAAGATCTTGCCTTCGACTATGCGTTCGTCGGCACTGTCACCGGCTTGGTCCAGTTTTCCACGGTGGCATTCGCCGTGCTCGCTACCTGGCTCGTCCATCGCATCGGTGCCGCACGGACGGTGGTGGCGTCCGTGTCGCTCTGTGGGCTTTGCCTGTCGGGCATCCCCATCATCGACAATCTCTATGTTGTTGCCGGCCTGCTGATGGTCGCCGGCGCGACGGGCGCATCGACCTTCGTGCCGATGATTAACCTCGCCTCGCGGGTGGTGAGAGCGGAACAACGCGGCTTTGCCATGAGCCTGATCTCCAGCGCCCCGGCCTTTGGCGTCCTCATCAACAGCGCACTCGTGGCGGCATACGCCGGAAGCGGTCACTGGCAGATGGTCTGGTATCTCACAGGCGCCGCGACGATCACACTGGCCATTGTCACCCACATCCTCTTCGGGCGGGCCGGCCTCTTCGACAGCGGGGCAAGTCACGAAACGCTCGCGTCAGCTGCCGGCGCTTCAGCAAGCCTGCGCTCCATCATGCCATGGGTGATGCTGATCTTCGCGCTCGGCTTCATCAACGGCCTGATGCCCTATCCCTATCTCACCTACCTGTCGCCGTTCCTGCGCGAGGAACTCGGCTATTCCGTCGGCTTTGCCTCGTGGCTCTGGGCAACGATCGGGGTGGTGGGGATCAGCGCAGGCTTCGCCATTGGCACAATTTCATCGCGCCTCGGATCGCGCTATGCCATGCTCGCATGTTACTCAAGCTTCCTCGCCGCCGGCGCCCTCGTCGTCCTCGATTCCTCGATGGATCTCTCGATCCTGTCAGGCATCTTCTTTTCGCTGGGCTTTTATCCGATCTATGGCCTGCTGCCGGCCTACGTCTCACATCGCGCCACGCCACGCCTTGCGGTGACCGTCTTGGGCATCTGCACCGTGTTCCAGGGCATCGGCGGCACTACAGGGAACTTCTTTGGCGGCGTGATCAAGACATCGACGGAGAGTTTCAGCGGCATCTATCTTGCCGTTGCAGTTACGGCCGCCGTCGCGGCGGCGATGACGATTTTGCTGCCGAAGGATCAAAGGGTGCAGGCCGAGTAACGTCTGCCGATGCTGCCTTTGGCGCAAACGCTATTAGTTGGCATCCTCGCCGCACACGCCGACTGTTTTTTGCCGGTCAGATCTTTTCGAAGAGTGGCGAGATGACCATCTCCGGCACCAGCACCAGGCCCTTGTCGGTTATCCGGATTTCCGGGATGACCGAGAGCGGGATGAGATTGAAGCCCATATAGGCGATGGTGCAGCCTGCCTTTTCCCATTCGAGCTTCAAGGCCTTTACCTCGTCGGCGACCTGGTGCACGCGCTTGTCGGACAAAAGCCCGGCGATCGGCAGTGGCACCATGGCCGTCACCTTGCCGTCCATGACGACACAGACGCCACCCTGCCTTTCCGCGATGGCATCGAGCGCCACCTGCATGTCCGCTGCATTGGTGCCGGCGACGATAATGTTGTGGCTGTCGTGGCCGACCGACGATGCGACCGCGCCTTGTCTGAGGCCGAAGCCGTTGAGCAGTCCGTGGGCGACATTGCCGGCAGACTTGCCGTGACGCTCCACCACCGTCACGAAGCAGAGATCGTGCTTGTCGAAATGCGCCTTCCAGTCATTGGCCGGCTCCAGCGTGACGGTGACATGGCCGAGGGTGATGCCAGGCAGCTCCGTCTTGATCGTATGAGCGACGACCGTCTCCGTCGGCAGGTCCGGCGTCAGTTTGAGGTTCTTTGGCAGCTTGACCGTGTGGAAGGCGGCATCCGGATAGCGGTATGGTTTCGACAGGGCTTCGTCGAGGATCGGCGTGATCTTCTTGCCGTCGACGACGAGCTCGCCGCCATACCAGGTGCTGACCGGCGTAAGGTCGTCGCTGAGAAGTACTAGGTCGGCGCGGCGCCCGCCGCCCAGACCGCCGATTTCGCCTTCCATGCCGAACCGCGTTGCGCCGTGCAGCGAACCCATCGCCCAGGCCTGTTCCGGCCTCATGCCGTATTTCACGGCTTCGCGAGTCACCCAGTCCAGGCCGAAGGCGAGCAGATCTTCCGCATCACGGTCGTCGGTGCAGACGGCAACGCGCTTGTGGGAAGCGCCGAGCTCGGTGATCGTCTTGATCGCTTGCGGCAGCGAATGCCAGGGTGTCGTCGGCGGGCCGCCGCGCAGGAAAATCCACACGCCGGCTTCCAGCAGGTCGTCGGCAATGTCGCGGTCTATGGCTTCATGCGTGTCGGTGACGCCGGATGCCGCATAGGCGGCAACGAACTCTCGTCCGTAGACATGGCCCGACACCGGCCTGCCGCGCTCGAGCGCCGCAGCCAGAATCGCATGGCTGCGCTCGTCGCCCATCGCAACGGGGACGAAATCCATCTTCTCACCGAGAGCCACGGCTTCCGGCCATTTGTCGAAGAGGGCGGCGATCTTGTCCGGCGTCAGGTCGCCGCCGGCTGTCTCCAGATCCGGCGTCGTCGCCGGCACGGTGCTCGGCACGGTCAGGAAGATCGACAGGGGCGCCTGCCGTGCATCCTCGAGCATGGCCTCGACGCCGGCGACGTCCATCACGTTGCCGATCTCGTGGCTGTCGCAAAAGATCGTCGTCGTGCCGTTGAGGAGCGCCGCTTCGGCATAGGTGCAGGCCGTCACCATCGAGGATTCGATATGGATATGCGGATCGACCAGACCGGGCGCGATGATGCCGCCCTTGGCGTCGTAGAGTTTAGCGCTTGCGCCCCTGTAGCTGCCGGCCTGCTTGACGGCCGCAATGCGGCCCCCCGAGATCCAGACTTCCCGTCCGTCGAGAAAGCGCTCCGAATAAGTGGACAAGACGCGTGCGCCCTGGATGACCAGGTCTGGATCGCGACGCGCGGAGGCGACATCGGCAAGACGACGGGTCATGGTCGAGAGCGGCTGAACGGAGAAGCGGGTAAGCGTGCTCATGAAAACCTCATTTCCAGGTCGGGGAGAACAGGCAAGAATGTAAGGAACGCCGTCGAGGGAAGGAAGCACCAATAGTTCTTGTCTCTGGCGTAGGCCGACTGAACGGGGCAATAGGCAGGGATGCTCTACCGCTCAGGGCACCCTAACCGACATCGTTCATTCCGACTTCGAGAAATCTTGTCTTGAACGTCATCCGGTTTCCCTCACGGCTTCGTCTAGCCGGAGGAAAAGCACCTGTCGGCAATATCCCGGCCGATCGGGATCGACGACGTGGCCGCTGGCGACGGCGCATTGCAGACGTGCAGCATGCGACCCGTCCTTAGGAACAGGAAGTCATGCTCGAGGCGCCCGTCTCGCATCACGGCCTGGGCTCGGATGCCCGCTTCCATCGGCTGAAGGTCTTCGAGTGTCAGCGATGGGCAGTATTTGCGGCACGCTTCCAGATAGTTTTTCCGCCACAGCGAGTCTCTGAATTCTTTCACGGCGCCCCCTGCATTCTTCCAGAGAAGCCGCCATAGGCCTGGAAACGAGAGACACTCGCTGAGATCCCGGATGTTTATGCTGAATTTCGGATACCCCTCGCGCGCCATTCCTAGAACCGCATTGGGTCCGACGGTAAGGCTGCCGTCGATCATCTTGGTGACATGAATGCCAAGGAATGGAAGCGACGGATCGGGCACCGGATAGATCAGGTGCCTGACCAGCCCATTCCGCGACGGCGGCAGACGGAAATATTCGCCCCTGAAAGGTATGACCTGATGATCGATCTTGAGGCCCGCAAGTTTGGCGATGCGGTCGGACTGCAGGCCGGCGCAGGCGATCAGCTGTCTGGCCCGCCATTGGCGCTCACCCGCTGAAATCTCCACGAGATCAGAGGTTTCGCGGATCGCGGAAACCTGCGTATTCAATTCGATTTCCACGCCCTGAGCGGTCAGATGAGCGCCCATGGCGACGCACACAGCCTTGTAGTCGACGATACCCGTCGCCCGAACGAAAATTGCCGCGACGCCTTCGACCATGGGCTCCCGCTGTTTCAGCCTATTCCGATCAAGCCATTCGATATCGATGCTGTTGATCTTTGCCCGTTCGGCCAGGTCCTTCAGGCGGCGGTGTTCGAGCTCGTTGGTGGCAACCACCAGCTTTCCGCATTGTTCATAGGGTACAGCCTTCTCCCTGCAGAACGCCTTGATGGCATCGGCCCCCTCCCGACAGAGGCGCGCTTTCAAGCTGCCTGGCGCATAGTATATTCCCGCGTGGATGACGCCGCTGTTATGCCCCGTCTGGTGGACGGCCAAGCCAGGCTCCTTTTCAAGGAGAACGACACTTGCGCCGGGACGCTTTTCCAGAACGGCCATGGCGGTAGCAAGGCCAACTATGCCGCCGCCTATGATGCAGACGTCGTGAATCATTGCGACACTCACTCCAATCGATCGAAGTTAACGCCGAACGACGGCTTGCCGCTGAGCGAAAGCTCGACGGTTCGTTGATAGTGCGAGCCGCCGAAATTCGGGCAAATCCGCCTTTCACGAACATGCGGGCGGGCCGCAGCTATGGGACGCGAAATATCTGCCTTGAACCTCGCTCGGGATCTCGTTCGGGGCGAACTGATCTATCACGTCCTACGGTTCGCGTATTGCGTTGTCGAGGCCACGCAGTAGCGGATACAGAAAATAGGAGATCACCGTACGGTTGCCGACCTTGATTTCCGTCGTCACAGTCATGCCGGGAAGCAGCCGGACCGGCACATCTGTGGCATTCAGCCGGGTATCGGCGAGCAGGATCCGCGCCTTGAAGAAGGGAGCGGCCGGCTGGTTGGTGGGGGCCTCCTGCTGGCCCGTGAGGAAGGTGTCCTGGCTGATGGTCCTCACCTCGCCTGTCGCGGTTCCGTATTTCTGGAATGGATAGGCATCGAGCTTGATACGGGCTTCCTTGCCGACAGCGACCCGGCCGATATCGCGCGTGTTGATCGAAACTTCCGCTTCCAGCGGCACGTTGATGGGCACGAGTGTGACCACCGGCTCCGCCTCCCGCACCACCGAACCAACCGAGCGCTGCGCCAGGTCGAGCACGACGGAATCGGCCGGCGCCGTCAGCGCGACCATGTTGCGGCGCAGCGCCATCTTCTTCAGTTCCTCGTCCGCCATGTCACGCTGGCCGCGCAGTTCCACCAGTTGCTCCATCGCCGCCCGGCGGAAATCCTCGATGAAGGCCTGTCGGTCGGCCGTTAGCTTGGAATAGGCGTGCGCGGCCTCGTCGGCCCGGCCGCGAACGGCCGTCAGATCGGACTCGACGTCGAGGCGGGCGTCGCGCGAGCCGAGCAGGGTGATCAGCGAGCCGCTCTGCTTGTTATAAAGCCGCTCGCGCGCTGCCTCGATCTGCGACAGCCCATCACGCCTGTCGTTGAGCACGGCCTCCTGGTTCTTGCTCGCCAGAAGAGCGGCCGACTGGCCGGCTATCTGCTGCTCGAAATTCTGCAGCTGCGCCACGTAGAAGGCCCGTCGCTGGCCGAAGAGCTGCGCCTGCAGCATCTGGTCGGGCGTATCTCCCGCCATCTTCGTGTAGTCGTCGCCAGCAAGCTCGGCCTCGATGCGCCGCACTTGGGCATCGAGCGCGGAGAATTTCGCCTGCTGCTGGTCGACATCGGCCTGGCTGAAAGTAGCGTCGAGGGTCGCGAGCGTCTGGCCGGCATGCACCACTTCACCGGCCTTCACCTCGATCGTGCGGATGATCGAGGTTTCGAGCGGCTGGACGACGATGGTCGGCTGGGTGGTGACGAGCTTGCCGGGCGCGATCACCACCTCGTCGATTGACGAGACCGAGGCCCAGATGATCGCCGCAGCAATCAGCGCCGTCACGCAATAGAGCGTCATGCGCGCAACTCTGGGCGGCGCGCGTTCCTCGAGCTCGACCGCATCGGATTGGAATTCTGCGATGGCCGGCGGCAGCGGCAGGCGGGCGGTCAGTTCCCTTCCCTTGCTGGAGGGCGCCTTGCCTGAGGGCGCCTTGTCTGAAGGGACCGGCAGGTTCTCGCTGGGTTTTCTGGTGTGCGCATTCATGCGACCTGCCTCATCTGCTGGGCCCACAGGTGGCGATAGGTCATGCAGCGCGATACGAGCTGATCGTGCCGGCCGATATCGGCGACCTTGCCACGCTCGATGACGAGAATGGCATCGGCATCGACGAGCGTCGAAAGCCGGTGCGAGACGATGATGACGGTGCGGCCGGCGGCAATGCGGCTCAGATTGTCTCGGATGATCGCCTCACTGTCGGGGTCGAGCGCGCTCGTTGCCTCGTCGAAGATCAACAGCTTCGGATCGGTAATCAGCGCGCGGGCAATGGCAAGCCGCTGTTTCTGGCCGCCTGACAGGTTGGAGGCGTTTTCCTCCAGCATCGTGTCAAAGCCGCGCGGCAGACGCTCGATGAACTCCTCGGCGCCAGCGATGCGGGCGACTTCCATGATCTCCTCGATGCTGGCATCGGGCTTGGCGGCGGCAATATTTTCCCGCACCGAGCCGCGAAACAGGAAGCTATCCTGCAGCACGACGCCGATGCTCGTTCTCAGATGCACGAGGTCGATCTCGCGGCTGTCATAGCCATCCATGCGCACGAGACCTTCCTGGCTCTGATAGAGCCCCTGGATGAGTCTTGTGATCGTCGTCTTGCCCGAGCCGCTCTTGCCAACCACGCCGAAGAGGCAGCCGGCCGGGATGGCGAAGGAGACATTGTCGAGCGCCGGTGCGCTATCCGGGCCGTAGCGGAAGCTGACCCTGTCGAATTCGATGCGGCCTTGCAGATGCGGCCGAACACCTCGCCCGCGGCCCGCCTGCTCCGGCCGCTGGTTCATGATCTCGCCGAGCATGCGCACGGAGAGCGCGACTTCCTGATATTCGTGCACCATGGTGACGATCTGCACCAGCGGTCCCGAGACCCGGCCGGCGAGCATGTTGAAGGCGACCAGCGCGCCGATCGTCATCGCGCCGCTGAAGACATCGAGCGCGCCGAGGCCGATGATCGCGACGCTCATCAGCTTCTCCAGCAGTCCGGTCATCGCCTGGGCGATGGTCGAGATCTTGTCGACCCGGAAACGCACGGAGATCGACTGGGCCGAATAATCGTCCCACACCTTGCGCTGGCGCGGCTCCAGCGCCAGCGATTTGACGGTGCGCATGCCGTGCACGGTTTCCACCAGCAATGCCTGCCGGTCGCCTTCGGCCTGGTAGAGCGCCTGCAACCGGCGCTGAAACGGCCCGACGAGCATCATCACCACGAGCCCGACGAGGGCGGCAAAACCGAGCACGACAAGCGTCAGCTTGACGCTGTAGAGAAGCAGGATCGGTACGAAGACCAGGAGCGAAACGCCGTCCAAAAGTGTGAGAAACAGTCGGCCGGTCAGGAATTCGCGGATGCGCCCGGTCTGCTGCATATGCTTGACGAGAACGCCGGCCGAGGCCTGCTCGAAGAGCGCGATCGGCAGGTTGAGCAGATGGCCGAAGGTGCGGGTCGCGACGCGGATGTCGATCCTGTTCGTCGCATAGAGCAGCAGATAGCGGCGCAGGAAGGTGAAGGTCGCGTCGAAGACGAGCGCGATCGCAATGCCCACTGTCAGAACCGTCAGCGTCGCATAGCTCTGATGCACCAGCACTTTGTCGATGACGAGCTGAAAGAAGATCGGCGTCGTCAGCCCCAGCCCGTAGAGCACGAAGGCGGCGAGCGCGACATCGCGGAAGAAGCTGCGCTGCTTGATGATCTCGGGCACGAACCAGCGGAAGCCGAAGGGCCGGTCCTCATCGGACATGCGATAGTTGCGCTTCAGCAGGATCACCGATCCGAGCCAGGCCTTGGCGAACTGCTCTTCGCTGAGCATCATCACTTCGGCGCGTGATGCCAGCGGGTCGAGAACGCGGATTCTCTCATCCTCTCCGCTCCCGACAGCGCCGGCGATGACCACCCAGTTGCCGTTCGTCAGCTCGGCGAGCACCGGGAATGCCTCGCCAAGTTGGAACAGGGATCGCCAGTCGAGCGTCAGGTGCCTGGCCCTGAGGCCGGCATCCTTGGCCATGCGCAGCAGCTGCCGCAAGGCAACAGGATCGTTGCCGACGGCATAATCGTGCTGCAATCGTTCAGGAGCAAGATCGACGCCGTGATGACGCGCGACCAGTGCAAGACAGTGCAGGTTGGTATGCAGAAAACCACTCATGGCCCACCCGAAACAATACGAGACCGAGGCAATATTTGTTTGTCAGTTGAAGTTCGGCGAGGCGTTCGTAGCGCCCGCCTGCACCGATTGGATATCGGCAGCCGCCGCAGCTGGCATATCGCCCATACGGCGGACCGCACCCGCCTCCACCAACCCGCCAAGCGCCTTCTGCATGAGATCGACCGCGTTGGCGAAGGCATCGACCGGCATGATGATGCGCTGGCGGAAAACCGGCTTCGGATTGTTGTTGGCGTCACGATCAGTGGCCGAGAGCGACATCAGGTCGATACGCACGATCGTTCCCGTGATGGTGATTTCGCCGATGCCATCTGTATAAAGTTCGTTGCTCATTGTTCTCTCCTCCGGTTGATAATCAAAACGTCTTCATCTCAGGGCGTCTTACGTCCATTAGGACGCTCTAACTATTTGAATGTGCGTGCTGCCAGGCCGCAAACGGGTCCCGAAGCCCGGCGGCGGTCTGCGGATCGAAGCCCGTCTCCTCACCGGTCAGGCAGTCGTCGAGCGCAGTGCGGATTGCGTCTTCGTCGAAGTCGGCGCCGATGAAAACGAGTTCCTGGCGGCGGTCGCCCCAGACCTCGTCCCAATGCCGGTTGATGAGTTGGTGGAACTGCGGATAACGCGGCCATTGCGCCTTCGGCACGGAAGCCCACCAGAAGCCCTTGGTGTCGATGCGGCACTGCGTGCCGGCGATCGACAGCAGGCCGATCTCGTCGGGCCTTGTCGCCAGCCAGAAATGGCCCTTTGCGCGGATGAGGCCCGGCCATTTCCTATCGAGAAAATCCCGCAGCCTGGAGGGATCGAACGGCCGGCGGCTGCGATAGACGAAGCTCGAAATGCCGTATTCCTCCGTCTCCGGCACGTGGTCGCCCCAACCGAAGAGTTCCTTGTGCCACAGCGGATGGCGGGCAGCTCTCGCTTCGCTGAAGAGGCCGGTATTCAGGATCGTGTCGAGCTGCAGCCTGCCGAAGCCGGTCTCGATGACCCGGGCATCGGGGTTGAGTGCGGCGACGATACGGCGAACCTCGGCAAGCCCTGCAGGCGGCACATCCTGCGCCTTGTTGATGACCACGACATCGGCAAATTCGATCTGCTCGACGAGCAGTTCCACCAGCTTGCGCTCGTCGTCTCCGTCCCGGCTCTCGCCGCGATCCCTCAGGAATTCCGCGCTTGCATAATCGGCCAGAAGATTGACCGCATCAACGACGGAAACCATCGTGTCGAGCCGCGCGACGTCGCAGAGGGCTGCCCCGCCCTCGTCGCGGAAGGAGAAGGTCGCTGCGACCGGCAGCGGCTCGGCGATGCCGGTGCCCTCGATCAGCAGATAGTCGAAACGGCCGGCGGCGGCGAGGCGGCGCACTTCGCTCAGGAGGTCGTCGCGCAATGTGCAGCAGATGCAGCCATTGGTGAGCTCCACCAGTGTCTCGTCCGTCCGCGACAGGTTCGCTCCCCCGTCGCGCACGAGATCGGCATCGATATTCACCTCGCTCATGTCGTTGACGATGACGGCGACCCGACGCCCCTCGCGGTTGCGCAGGACATGGTTGAGGATCGTCGTCTTGCCGGCGCCGAGAAAACCGGCAAGGACCGTCACCGGAAGTCTGTTGTCTGCACTCGTCATCGGTACTCCCCGCTCGCTTCCTTTACGCCGCGAGCTGCGGCCTGAATGCTACGTCCACATAGTAGTTTGTGCTGTTATAGCTGGCACTCGGGAACAACCCGCTCGACCCATAGGCATAGACGCCGTTGGTGCCGCCGAGTGCCCTCAAGTCGCCGCTCGTCACATCGGTGCTGAAGTAATTGCCGGTCGCCGAATAATTGCCGTTGGTGCTGTAGGAAACGACATAGGTCGTATCCGCGGCGACCGCGACCTGCTGAGTGAGCGTCGCGGTCTGCCAGCCGCTTGCCGTTTCGTTGCTGAAGCTGACGCTGCCGAGCAATGTGCCCGAGGCGGTCCAGAGATAGCCGTTGTGCGGGCCAGTATTGTCTGCCCCCTTGTAGAAGCGGATGCCGGTGACCCAGCCTGCCGTGTCCGCCTGGAATTTCATGCCGAGATTGACCGGCTGGTTGTCGTTGACGGAAACGATTGAAGGTGTCGCATCGGCGGCAAAGAGGTTCTGCTCCGGCCCTGCCGTCTGGCCGCCGTTGATGGTGAGCGCAACCTGCGCCGACGCCGTGCCGCCCTTGCCGTCTGCAATTGCGTAGCTGAAGCTCGCCGGTCCCGAATAGCCTGCCGTCGGCGTGAAGGTCACCGTCTGGGTCTGGGCGTTGTAGGCGACCGAGCCGTTGACCGCACCGCTGACGCCGGTGATCGACAAGGGATCGCCATCGGCATCGGTGTCGTTGGCCAGGAGCACTGAGGCCTGGATGGTGATCGGCGTGCCGGTATTGGTCGACAAGCCGCTGTCATTGACGGCGACCGGAACCGCATTCTGCGCGCCGCCCTGCTGATAGAGCACGTCGACCCAGTAATTGCTCGCATTGTAGGAAGCGGTCGGGAACAGGCTGCCCGAGCCATAGGCATAAAGGCCGTTGCCGCCGCTCGCAGCACTCGACGGTGCCGTCAGCGCGCCGTTCGTATGGTCCATCGTGAAGTAGTTCGCCGTTGCGGAATAGAAGCCGTTCGAATGGTAGCTCGCCACATAGGTGGCGCCGGCCGTAACATTGATAGGCTGGGTGAAGGAAACCGTCTGCCAGCCGCTCGTCGTCTCGTTGATGAAGGTCGCCTGGGCCAGAACCTGGCCGCTCGCCGTCCAGAGCGAGCCGACATGCGTGCCGGTATCCTGGGCGCTCCTGTAATAGGTGAGCCCGGTGATCTGGCCGCTGGCGGAAGCGATGAACTTGACGCCGAGTTCGACCGAGTTGGCATCATTGGCGGCGGTAACGCCCGAGGTGTCGGCGCCGGTGAACAGGCTCGACGTCGTGCCTCCGTCGGGCGGCGTGCCGACAGTGAGGCTGACCGTGGTCGAGGCGATTCCGCCATACCCATCCGAGATCGAATAGGAGAAGCTTGCCGCACCCGTATAACCCGCCGTCGGTGTGAAAATGACAGACTTGGTCTGGCTGTCGAAGGTCACCGTTCCGTTAACCGCACTATTGACACCGGTGATGCTGAGCGGGTCGCCATCGGCATCGGTGTCGTTTGCAAGCAGGCTGGCTGCGGCAATCGACAACGCCGTGTTGGAATAAGTCGTGTAGCCGTTGTCATTGGCAGCGACCGGCACCGCATTACTTGTCTGGTTGTAGACGACATCCACCCAGTAGTTCGACGACTGGTAGCTGGAGGTTGGGAAATCCGTGCCATTGCCGAAGACGCCGTTACTGCCGGCGAGCGCCGTCAGCGCGCCGTTGGTGTGGGCTGATGTGAAATAGTTTGCTGTCGCCACATAGCTGCCGGTCGTGTGGTAGGAGGCGACATAGGTCGTGCCGGCCAGAATATGCACCGAGTTCAAGAATGTCGCGGTCTGCCAGCCGCTCACCGATCCGCTGCCGGCGAAAGTGACGGTTGCAACCAGCGTGCCGTCGGCCGTCCACAGCGAGCCGGTATGCGAGCCGGTATCGCCGGACGCCTGGTAGAAGCGGATGCCGGTCACCATGCCGCTGGACGAAGCGACGAACCTCATCCCGAGTTCCAGCGACTGACCTTCGTTGAAGCTTGCGCCCGTCGGCCCTTCGCTTGATGTAAACAGCGTTTCCCCGGCAGGGCCCTGGTTTACGGTGAGGCTGACGTTGCCCTGATCCGTGCCGCCGCGCCCGTCCGACAGCGTATAGGTGAAGCTTGCCGACCCCGAATAATTGTTGGTCGGCGTGAAGATGACGGTGCGGTTCTGCTTGTTGAGCGTCACCGTGCCGTTGACGGCGTTGCCGACGGCCGAAATCGTCATCGCATCGCCATTGGGATCCGTATCGTTTCCGATGAGCGAGGCGATCGAGATGACGACGCTGTCGTTGCGGGTGATGGTCAGCCCCGTATCGTCGGTCGCAACCGGCGCGCTGTTAGGCCCCGCATCGAAGACCACGTCGACCCAGTAGTTGGTGCCGGTGCCGAGGCTCTGGCCGGGGAATGTGCCGGCATTGGAGCCATAGGCATAGACGCCGCCACCATCGACGGCCTTCAGCGCGCCGCTGGCATAGGTGTTGCCGAAATAATTATTGGTGGCGGAATAGAAACCGTTGGTGTGATAGGAGGCCACATAGGTTGTGCCGGCGGCAATCTGGATCGGCGAGGAGAACATCACCGTCTGCCAGCCGGAGAGCGACTCGCCGACCGACACGCCGGTCGCCAGCAGCGTTCCATTGGCGCTCCAGAGGCTGACGACATGGTCGCCGATATTGTAGAAGCCCTTGTAGAAGCGGATGCCCTCCACCGAACCTGCCGTCGTCGCCTGGAAGCGCAGGCCGAGCTCGACCGGATCGCGATCGATCGCCGTTTCGACCGCAGGCTTTTCCGCGAGCGTCCACAGACCCTGTGTGCCCGGCAGGGTAACCGTGACCTGCTTGCCCGCCGATGGCGCCTCCATGTTGACGCTGTCGTCGACGGCGCGCGACAAGACCGTATAGGTGCCGCTCGCCTGGACGACCCAGTTATAGCTCCAGCTCTCGCGGCCTGACGCCTTAAACCAGTGCTGGCCGCCATCGGTCGAGACTTCCACGCCGGCAATGATGCCGCCGCCGAAATCCTGCGCCGTGCCGGTGATCGTCACATGCTGTCCTTCGAGAAAGCTTGCACCGATGATCGGCGACGTGACCGACGAGGTGGGCTTCAGCGTGTCGGTCGATTGTGTTGCAAGGATCATGCTCGCATCCAGCGTCGTCGGCTGAATGCCCATGTCCACAAACATGTTGACCATCGCCTGCTGTACGTTGCGATCGGTTGACGTGGCCGGGCCCTGGTGGTTGTCACTCAGCCCCCAGGACCAGAAGACAGTGCCAGCGCCGAAGACCAGCGCGCCGCTTGCCGCCCGGTACATGGTCAGGCTATGGGTCGCCACTGCATCGCCGACCGTCGCGCCGTAGTCGCGCAGATACGTGCTCACCGAGACCGAGGAGAGCGACAGGTCGATCAGTCCAGCCGGACGGAATCCGTTCTCGACATCGGCATCCCATTCGTAGCCGAGCAGGTTCTGCACCAGGCTGTAGGTCTCGCCCTCCTGCAGCTCCGAAACGTCGGTATTGCGCCAGAAGCGCAGGTTCGAATAGTCGTAGGGGATGGAGATCGTATCCTGACGGTAGCCGTCCACCTGGAACATCGTGCCCGTCAGCGCATTCTCCGGCTGCTGCCCCGGATCGGCATAACGCGGATCGCGCCAGGTGCCGGTGCCGACATTGCTCGGATCCGTGCTCGTGCCCCAGGTTTCCTTGTAGCAGACCATGGTCCGGTAGGCCTGGCCGCTGCCGTCGATGCTGCTTTCCCAGCGAACCTTCCAGTAGCATTCGTTGCCGCTCCAGAAGGCGAGATTGACGCCGGCATCGCGCGCCGCCTCGACATTGGCGCGCTGTTCGGCAGACCAGTATTCGTCATGCCCGACGGAGAGATAGGCATCGTGGTTGAGCAGCAGCGCGCCGTTGCGCGTCGCATCGACGCCGGAAATATAGGAAATGTCGTAGCCGTTCTTCTCCAGCCACGAGATGGCGGAGGATTCGACGCCGAAGATGTAATCGTGCGAACCACCGATCGGGCTCGTATTGGTGATGATCGGCCTGTTATAGCTGACCGCCGAAGCCCGGCCGATGGCCTGCAGGCCGCAGCTGCAGTTCGGCGGCAGGTAGCCGATCATGTCTGCGGGATCGACGGGCACTTGGCCATAATAGAGGCTGGCGCCGCCCCAGGCATTATAGGCCTGCCATGTCGTGTCGGACGTCTGGAAGACGATATTGCTGGTGGAGGCGTCGTCGCGCACGACGAAAGGAATGATGCTGGCGTCTTCGACACCGTCCTCGCGGACCAGCTTGGCGAAATAGACGCCGGAGACCGCGTCCGTCGGAATCTGCCAGCTCGCCGAGACCGACCAGTTGCCGCAGTCGATGAGGCCGAGCGACATGTCGACGATCGGATGCGGCTGGATCTGCGCCGTGGTCAGCGATTGTTCGATGGAGCCGACCTTGCGCGCGCCGTTCCCGCCATAATAGCCCATGCGGTAGATATCGATGCGGTAATGGGTGGAATCGGTGGCGATCTTGAAATCGACGGTCTGGCCGATATTCGTGCTGATTTCGGTAGCGAAGCCCTGGATGGTGCCGCCGCCGTCGCCCTGCAGACCCCACTCGCTGATCGGGTTGCCCTGCTTCAGGTTTTCGAGCGCGATCTTGTTGGGCGTCGCCGCAGCCGTAACCGCCGTCACCGGTGCCGCCAGCGCTGTCGGGGCCGCAGCCGTCTCAGCCGAACCGTCCTGGCTCGGCTCCACCGAGATGGATGATATCGATGCCTGAAGGCGCAACGAAGCCGCATCGAGACTGCTGGAAGAGCTGGCCGCCGCCGCCGTCTTGGCGCTGCCGGTATCGGCGTCGCTGGTAACACCCGTAAGCGTGGGAGCGGCAGGGAGTGCCGCAGCCTCCTCGAACGGATCCGGACCAAGCACTGTGCGTTGCGATGTCGATGAAGGTGTCTGCAAAACCGTCGCAGCCGACGCCGTCTTCGTGGACGTGTCCTGCGCGCCGCCATCGGCCGCAGGCGCCGGCATCGCGGTTGACGATGCAGGGGACGATTGCATGTCGCCTGATGATATCAAGGAAGATGTGACCGGGCCGGTGAAGGAGGATTGGACGGTTGCGCTGCTCTGATTGGCAAAGCTTGGGGAACCATCGGTACTCGTCGAAGATGCGACCGTGTCGGATCCAAGGACTGCGCTCCAGGCAGAGGATACTCGACAGATACTCAACGCTCCACCAAATGTACTCAGGTACTCACGATTACTGACATGAATTCTCCGCATCAGCGGCGCCCCCTTCCCATCGACCGGCCCTCGACCGCACTAGCAAGAGGTTCATTCTGGCACCTTTGCTACGCGAACGTACGTCAGCAATCCGGGGTATATGGGTGGTACCCTCATACGCCGATATGATGATCCTCACCGCATATCCGACCGACAAGTCGCCAACGCCGGCTGCGGCTATTGCCAGCGCATAACCCCGAAAATCGGGATCGATTTTCGGAAAGGATTATGCGCCCATTCAAAGTGTTAGAGCGTCCTTGGCGCGTCTGAAAGACGCGCGGCGCTCTAAGTGGCTGACACTGGTTGAAAGGAATTCTGGGCCGGTCCAGCTGGTCGAGCCGGTTAACGCGAGGGTTGTCCTGCGCCGCCCCGTGTTACCACGCCGGAAACGGATCTTCGAGGGTGGCCCAGTCGCGCGGATCGGCGCTGGCGAGGCATCCGTCCAGTGCGGTCCGCACACCTGTCTCGTCCATGCCCACGCCGATAAAGACCAATTCCTGCCGACGGTCGCCCCAAGCGCTGTCCCACCGGCTCTCGAGCTGCTGACGAAACTGCTGATGGCTCGGCCAGTCTTGTCGAGGAACGGCCGCCCACCAAAGCCCGATGGGCTCACAGCGTCGTTGTACCCCGGCTGCCGACATCAGACCCACGTGACGCGGGCGCGTGGCAAGCCAGAAATGGCCTTTGGCGCGGATTACCCCCGGCCAGGGCTCGTCCAGGAATGCTCGAAACCGGATGGGGTCGAAGGGACGCCTCGTGCGATAGACAAAGCTCGAGACCCCGTATTCCTCCGTTTCCGGAACATGCTCATCCGGGCTGTACAGTTCTTTGTGCCACAGCGGGTGCGCGGCGGCCTTTGCTTCATCGAAGAGGCCTGTATTGAGGATGGTTGACAGAGAAACCTTGCCGAAATCCGTCTCCACTTGGCGCGCATCCGGGTTGAGCGCGGCAACTATCTTGCGGACATCAGCGCGGATCTCTTCGGCCGCGTCCGAGATCTTGTTGATCACGACAACATCGGCAAACTCGATCTGATCCACCAGCAGGTCGATGAGTGTGCGCCGGTCCTCACCGTCGCGCTGCAGGCCGCGGTCGGCAAGCAGATCGGCACTGCTGTAGTCGGCCAACAGGTTTGCAGCGTCGACCACGGTGACCATCGTGTCGAGTTTCGCAAAATCAGAGAGCGAAACACCATTCTCGTCGCGGAAGGAAAAGGTTGCCGCGATCGGGCATGGCTCGGCAATGCCGGTGCCCTCGATCAACAGATAATCGTATCGCCCCTCTTCAGCCAGTCGCCGCACTTCCGCCAGGAGGTCGTTGCGCAGGGTACAGCATATGCAGCCATTGCTGAGCTCAATCAATGTCTCCGTCGTGTGCGACAGGTTGCAGCCGCCGTCTCGAATGAGACTGGCGTCTATGTTCACTTCGCTCATATCGTTGACAATGACGGCGACCCGCAGGCCCTGACGGTTATTCAGGATGTGGCTGAGGAGCGTCGTCTTGCCAGCGCCGAGGAAGCCAGCCAGCACGGTTACCGGCAGCCGCTCGATCCCGTTCATCGGCATTCCTTGAATGCGGGCGGTCGAAGCGCCCTTCGCCGCGACCAGCATTTGCGTGGTATGAGCCTCATTCGAACCGATCCCTAACCTTATACTTTGCGTCACGCGACGAGCTGCGGCCGGAAGACGACGTCGGCGTAGTAATTGGTTGAATTGAAGCTGTTGGTCGGGAAAAGACCTGTGGTAGCGGAGCCGCCATAGGCAAAGACGCCGTTGCCGGTGGCTGGTGCCGTCAGCGGACCGTTGGTGACAGCAGCTGTAAAGAAATTGCTGGTCGCCACATAGGCTCCGGTCGTGTGATAGGAGGCGACATAGGTGGTATTGGCGGCGATTGTGACCGGAGTTGCGAAGTTTACCGTCTGCCAGCCGCTCGCGGTGGTGGTGGTGAAGGTGGCGGTGCCGAGCTTGGTGCCCGTCGCGGTCCAAAGGTCGACGACGTCCTGGCCGTTGTCGTTGGCGCTGCGATAGAACTTGATTCCCGTGACATCCCCGGCAACGTTCGACGTGAACTTGACGCCAAGCTCGAGCTGCTGACCGTCATTGAGGTTCGTCTGGGCCGGCGTGCTGGAGGCGGAGAACAGGCTATAGGTCGTCGGCGCCGTCGACACGGCGATGTTGAAGGTCTCGTTGGCGGCAAGGCCGCCGAGATCGGTCGCCGTCACCTTGACGCCGTAGGTTCCTGATGTCGTCGGCGTGCCGGAGAATGTGCGTGTCGAGGCGTTGAAGCTCAGCCAGGAAGGCAGCGCCGTGCCATCGGCAGCGGTTGCCGAATAGGCCAGCGTCTCGCCGCTGTCGACATCGGTAAAGGTCGTCGTCGGCAGCACGAAGGAGAAGGCGGAGCCGGTGGTGGCGTTCTGGGTCGTCGTCTGGACGGCGAGCACCGGCGCATCGTTGGCGCCGTGG